>CAIOHM010000145.1 GCA_903858055.1 uncultured delta proteobacterium | reverse complement strand
GGGGCGAGCGCGTACGGTCCCGCGTGGAATCTTCGCGCCCATGACCGTTGCCCCGTCGCCCTCCGATCGCGCGATGCTTCGTTGGCTCTGGTCGCGGCTCTTGCCGTGGCGCAGGTTGCTCGTCACGAACTACCTGACCTCCGCGCTGAGCGCGGTCGTCATCGCGGCGGCGCTCCCGGTCACGGAGCTGCTCCTCGCGTCCCTCGTCGCGTGCCGCTCGTCGCCAGAGCAGTTTCATGCGGCGATCGCCGGAAGGTCCCTCGCGCGGTTCGTTGCAGACTGCACGCCCTTCGAGGCCGTGGAGCGCGCGGCGGTGGTGCTCCTCGTGCTGAAGGTCGCCTCCGGCATGATCAGCTACGTGAACCGTTGGCAGCAGGAGCTGCTCACCGCGCACGTGGGGAGCGCGCTCCGCCGCGACATGTTCTCGGCGCTCGTGCGCTTGCCCGCGGACTTCTTCGACCGCACGAAGATCGGCGAGGTCACGATGCGCTTTGGCAGCGACCACGCGACGGTCATGAACCTCTACCCGATGGTGTTCTTCTTCCCGGCCTTCACGTTGATGAGCCTCGCGACGACGAGCGTGAGCGTGCTCTCCGTGGATCCCTGGCTCGGAGGGGTGACGCTCGCGACGATTCCGGTCTTCGCCGTGGTCCTTGGACCGTTGACGAAGGTCCTTCGGCTCCGCACCCAGGCATGGCGTGCGGCGCAGAGCGTGGCCGCGGAGGACGTGCAGGAGACGATGTCCGCGATCCGCGAGGTCAAAGCACACGGCGCCGAGGCCTTCGAAGAGCACGAGTTCGAGGGGGCGATCGGTGAACTCTTCGACGCGTACAGCGCGTACACGCGCGTGAACCTGCTGAGCGCACAAGTGAACCGCTCCATTTCCGAGCTCGTCCCCGTGATCGTCTTGGCCCTCGGGGCGTGGCACGTCCGCGCTCACCCGGGCCTCGACGCGCCCCGCATCGTCACGCTCTTCACCGCCGTGCCGACCTTGCTCGCGCTCGTAGCCTCGATCACCGGCGTGCGCCTCGCCTTCGACTCCGGCGTGAGCAGCGCGCGCAGCATCGCCGCGGTGCTCGGCGAGAGGCCGGAGAGCGCCGTCATCGAGGGGGAGGTCGACCTCGTGGTCCCATCGCAGTGGGACACGGCGTCTCCCGTGATTGCGTTCCGCGACGTCACCTGCCGTTACGAGGAGACCGACTACAGCGTGCGGGGCCTGACCTTCGACGTGTACGCCGGTGAGACCGTGGCCCTCGTCGGCGCGGGCGGTGCGGGGAAGAGCACGGTGCTCGCGTTGCTCTTCAAGCTGCGCAACTACGCGTCCGGCAGCATCACGATCTATGGCCAGGAGCTTCGTGAGCTCTCGATCGCGTCGGTCCGGCGCGCCTTCGGCGTGATGCCCCAGTTCCCGTTCTTCTTCGGGCGTTCGGTCATGAAGAACATCGCCTACGGGATCGTTCGGCCGGAGCCTGCGGACTTCGATCGTGCTCGCCACTTGTGCCGGAAGTTCGAGCTCGACCCCGTCTTCGCGGCCATGCCCGCCGGTTACGACACCGAGGTGACTGCGCGCGGTGCGAACTTCTCCGGGAGCCAGCAGAAGCGTATCGCCCTCTGCCGTGCGCTCATGAAGGACCCGCCGATGCTCCTCCTCGACGAGCCGCTGAGCGGGCTATCGAACGACCAAAGCGATCTCGTGCTCGCGCAGCTGGCGTCGCTCCGCGGCGCAAAGGTGATGCTCATGGTCACGCACGACGTCGCGCGCCTCGAGCACGTCGACCGCGTGCTCGTCTTCGACCGCGTCGCGAAGGACGGGGAGGTCTTCGGAGCGGTCGTGGAGCAGGGCAGCGTGGTCAACCTCCTCGAGCAGGGGACGGCGCTCCGTCGACTTCGCGAGGGATCGAACGGCGCGTAGCAGGTTCGTGCACCTGCGCCGATGGCGGCGTCCCCTGCGGAACGTGGGAGATCCTCGGAGCGGACGGCATGAGCCTCTTCAACCCGAGCCTCGTCTTCGGCGCAGAGGACATCCAGACCACGAACTTCGCAAGCAGGCCCTCGAGCGGTTTGCGGGGCGCGCACCGTTCCGCACGCTTCCGTGGTGACGCACGCTCACCGAAACGCCAACGCCAGCTGACCTGGCGGCCCCGCGGCGGACCTCGCGCCTCGAGGATGCCCCGGCTCCCCTCGCCTCCTCCGCTCGGTCCGACCCTCAACGCGACTCGCGCGAGCGCACCTGCTGCGAAGGCGGGGGTAGGGCGCCGGGCACCTCCGCGGCCGCGAGGACCGCCTCTCCCGACCCGTCCTTCACGCGGTAGCCGCCGTAGCCGAGGCGCTTCGTCTCCTGTGCGAGGAAGAGCGCTTTGCGGATGCCCTCCGCGTGCGTAAGCCCGTGGGGCTCGCGAATGTTGGAGATGCAGTTGCGTTCGGCGTCGGTATTTCCAAGGCGCGGCGCGTAGGTGACGTAGAGCGCTACGCTGTCGACGGCGCTCAGTCCCGGTCGTTCGCCGATGACGTGGATCACGAGAGACGCGCCCAGCGCGGCACCGACCGCGTCGCTCAGGGCCACGCGACCAAAGGGCGCGAGCACCACGGGACCGAGCGATCCGAGTTCGGCCGCGTGCTCGCGAAGCGCCGACACGAGCGAGGCCGTGAGCGTGTGTCCCTGCGCGTGCATCGCGTGCGCGCTCAAGCCGTCGGACACGAGCACCACCACGGGGCTCGGGCCGCGCGACGAACGCCATTGCTCGAGCTCGCGCGCGGAGCGCTCCGCGAGGCTTCGGCCTGCGTTCGGATTGAGCAAATACGCACGTCGTTCGTTCACCTGCGACGCGACGACGAGGGCGTGCGTGCCCGCGTTGCGGATCGCGCGCTCGAGGGATTGGTGATCCCACGGCGTCCAGATCGCGTCGCGCGCGCGGGCGTGGGCTTCTTGAAAGTCTAGGTGTTCCTTCGTGGGGAGCGCGTGCCCGCGACGCCCAAGGCCAATGCGCGCCTGCGTGCGCGCGCGGAGGAGGTCCCAGTCAACGTCCGCCATGACTCTCCCCCCAGGCGCCGAGAAGCCGTTGCACGTCGCCCGCGCCCGTGGGCAAGAGGCGCTGCGCATCGAAGAGGCCCGAGCGCACGAGCCACGCCTCGAACTCCGGAGAGGGTCGCAAACCCAGCGATTTGCGCAGGTAGAGCGCATCGTGGAAGGACGTGCTCTGGTAGTTGAGCATGATGTCGTCCGCCCCCGGGACGCCGATGACGAAGGCGCAACCCGCGACGCCGAGGAGCGTCAGCAGCGTGTCCATGTCGTCTTGGTCCGCTTCCGCGTGATTGGTGTAACATACATCGACACCCATCGGCAGTCCCAGTGCCTTCCCGCAGAAGTGGTCTTCGAGGCCCGCGCGGATGATCTGCTTGCCGTCGTAGAGGTATTCGGGACCGATGAAGCCCACGACCGTGTTGACGAGGAGCGGGTCGAAGGCCCGGGCCACCGCGTACGCGCGTGCTTCGCAGGTCTGCGCGTCGACGCCGTGGTTTCCGCCTGCGGAGAGGCAGCTTCCTTGGCCGGTCTCGAAGTACATCACCGACGAGCCGAGGGTTCCGCGACGAAGCTCGAGCGCTTGGGCGTGCGCTTCCTGGAGCATGGAGAGCGTGACGCCAAAGCTCTTGTTCGTCGCCTCCGTGCCCGCGATGGATTGAAAGACGAGGTCCAGGGGAACGCCCTGGCGCATGAGGTCCATCTGCGTCGTGACATGCGTGAGCACGCAGCTCTGCGTCGGAATCTCGAGCCGAGCGATGAGCTCGTCCATCAGGTGCAGGAGACGCTCCACGTTGCTGGGGCTGTCGGACGCGGGGTTGATGCCGATGACCGCATCGCCAGAACCCAGCAAAAGCCCGTCGACAATGCTTGCGGCGATGCCGGCCGCGTCGTCGGTTGGGTGATTGGGCTGCAGGCGCACGGCGAGCGTTCCCTTGGCGCCGATGGTGTTCCGAAAGCGCTTCTCGACGAGACACTTTTGCGCGGCGGCGATGAGGTCCTGGTTGCGCATCAGCTTGCTCGCGGCGGCCACCATCTCCGGCGTGAGGCCCGCGCGCACGGCGGCGCAGTCGGCCGCGGTCGTGCGGTCATCGAGGAACCACTCGCGCAGCTCGCCCACGGTGAGCGAACGCAGGCGCTCGAAGGCGCGAGCGTCGTGCGTGTCCACGACGAGCCGCGTGACGTCGTCGGATTCGTAGGGAATTACCTGCTCATCGAGGATACGACGCAGCGGTACGTCGGCGAGGGCGCGCTGTGCCGCGACGCGCTCCGTCTCGCTTTCGGCGGCGACGCCCGCGAGCTCGTCCGCGGAGCGACGAGGGCTCGCCTTGGCGAAGAGCTCTCGCAGGGACGCGAAGCGGTAGGTGACGCTGCCGAGGGTACTTGCAAAGCTCATGGGTTCTGCGGCTCCACGCGCGAAGGTACTGCGGGGCGGCGAGCGACGAAACGCCAGGCGACCGCACCCAAGAGGATCGCGACGAACACCGCGACGATGCGCGGACTCGACGCGGCGATGGCGGCGAAGCAAAGGACCGTGAGGCCGAGGGTGATGCGCGGAACCCAGGGAAAAAGCGGTACGCGGAACGATCGCTCCAGCGCGGGCTCCGTCTCGCGAAGGCGCAGCAGACTCGCCGCGGAAGCAAAGTAGGCGCCCAGGGCCCCAAGCGCCGAGAGCGTGATGAGGTCCGCGGTCTTCCCGGACATGATGCTCATGAGGCCCACGACGACGATGCACGCCACGGCACGCACGGGCACGCCGCTCCCGGTGACCGTCGCGAGCGACGCAGGCAAGAGCCCCGCGCGCGCCACCGCGAAGACCTGACGCGCGGCGCTGAAGAGAATGCCGTTGAGCGAGGCGATGAGGCCGAAGAGGCCGAGTCCCGCGAAGCCCTTCACCCACGGGTGTGTCGGGCCGAGCGCCATGGAAACCGCCTCCGGAATGGGAAAATCCATGGCGTTGAGGCGCTTCCAATCCCCGGCACCACCGGCGGCGGCCATGACGCCGAGCGCGAGCACCACGAGGGTGCCGATGCCGTAGAGGAAGCCGCGCGGAAGGTCACGGGCCGGGTCCTTCGCTTCTTCGGCCGCGAGGGCCGTGCCTTCGATGCCGAGGAAGAACCAGATCGCGAAGGGGAGCGCCGCGAAGACGCCCGGGGCGCCGCCCATCCAGCCGTCGCGCGTGACGTTCGCGAGTTGAAACGAGGGCAGCGCCACGCCGATGAAGACCAGGAGCTCGCCGATGGCGACGAAGGTCACGAGGGTCTCGAAGCGCGCCGATTGCTTGGATTCCGCCAAGTTGACGACGCCAAACGCGAGGAGCGCGAGGCACGCGGCGACGGTGCCGTTCACCGTGGGCATGAGCACGTGCAGGTAGCTGCCGAGGCCGAAGGCGATGGCGGGCGGCGCGAGCGCAAACTCCACGAGGGACGCGACGGCGGCGAGGTAGCCGCCCCAGGGACCGAACGCACGCTGGGCGTACGCAAAGGCGCCACCGGCTTCGGGCACGGCCGTCGCAAGCTCGCTCAGGCAGAGCGCGAGGGGCACGTAGAGCGCGACCACGATGGCCGTTGCGAGGAGAAAACCGAGGGGGCCGGAGACGCCCCAGCCGTAGCTCCAGCCGAAGTACTCGCCGCTGATGACGAGGCCGACCGCGAGCCCCCAGAGGTGCACGGTGCCGAGGGTCCGCTGGAGCGCCGCAGGCGGAGGAGCAACGTCGTCGAGCGTTTGCATGAAGAGCCTCGTGATGCGGACCGCAGCAGAAGACTACGAGAGCGTGCGAACGTGTTCGTGGTGTTTCGCGCGCGTTACGGTGCGCGGACGTCGGCGCTTCCTCGGCTCCGAGCCGGCGTTCGAAGTGGCCATCGCGAGACCGATGACGCCGCGCTCTTCACGGCTCGCGCGAAGGAGCCGCGTCGTCCGGCGTCGGCGCGTGCGATGGCGAGATGACCCGACGTTCGGCACCTTGCTACGATTCTCCTCATGGATGCACATGACGAGCGCGAGGGCACGCCGCGGCCGAACCGAACGACACGGGAGCGGCGCTCCGATCGCGAGCTCGTGTTCAGGCGCTCTTTCGCCGCGGCGCCTCCGGTGGTCTTCGCTGCGTGGACGACGCCCGCGGTCTTCGAGCGCTGGTGGGTGCCAAAGTCCCTGGGGATCACCCTGCTAGCCTTCGACGCGGACGTTCGCCCCGGGGGCCGCTACCGCCTCGTGTTCGGCCTCGACGGTGCGCCGCCCATGGAGTTCTTCGGTCGCTACATCGACGTCACGCCGCCCTCGCGCCTCGTCTGGACGAACGAGGAGGGCGTCGATGGCGGCGCGGT
>CAIOHM010000144.1 GCA_903858055.1 uncultured delta proteobacterium | reverse complement strand
TGACGTCGCTGTGCGCGAACCCGCTCATGAGCACGATGGGCACTTCGGGCCGCGCGGCCTTGAACGCGCGCGCGAGCACGGCGCCGCCGCCGCTGGGCATGGTGAGGTCGAGCAGCGCACACGCGATTTCGGGGTGCTCGGCGAAGGTGGCCTGCGCCTCGCCGACGGTGTTTGCGGCAAGGGGAACATCGCCGAACTCCTCGATGAACGCGCTGACGACATCGAGCAGCGGGCGCTCGTCGTCGACCACCAAGATCACCGCGCCGCGCGAAGGCGGCGAGGAGTCCGCGCGGACGCTGACGAGTGGCGCGGACTCCGCCATGAGTGGAGGCTCCACCGCGGGCAGCACGAGCGTGAAGGTCGCGCCATGGCCCGGGCGGCTCTCGACGGCGATCGTGCCGCCATGGCGGTCCGCGATCGTTCGCACCGCCGAGAGCCCGAGGCCGCGCCCGGCGACCTTCGTCGTGTAGAAGACCTCGAAGATGCGCTCGAGGTTCTCGGGTTCGATGCCGACGCCGGTGTCACGCACCGAGAGCTGCACGTGGAGGTCCTCGGGCGTCCGACCGCGAAGGACGCGCGTCGCGATGCGCACCTCGCCGTCCAGTTCGGCGATCGCATCGGCTGCATTGTGCACCAAGTTCAAGAGCACCTGGCGGAGCTGCGTCGCGTCGCCGACGACGGCGGGCAGAGGCTCCGCGAGGTCGAGGTGCATGCGCGCTCGACGGCCGATGGTCACCTCGAGGAGCGCGGTGAGTTCGCGGACGATCTCGTTGATCGCCACGGGCGTGCGGGCGACCGGAGCCTTCGCCGAGTACGAGAGAAGCTGCTTCACGAGCTCGGCAGCGCGCTGCGAGGCGAGCGACGCCTTCTCGACGGGGCCGCGCGCCGGGGACTCGACGTCGATCTTCATGAGGGCCAGATCGGCGTTGCCGGCGATCGTGCCGAGGAGGTTGTTGAAGTCGTGGGCGATGCCTCCGACGAGCACGCCGAGCGTCTCGAGCTTTTGCGTCTGAAGCAGCGCTTGCTCGGTGCGCTTTTGTTCGGTGATGTCGACCGAGTTGATGAAGATCACGAGCTCGCCGCTCGGATCGTGCGTGGCGCGCGCCGTCTGGCTCGCGTGGCGCACCGACCCGTCACGCGTCACGCCGCGGGCCTCCCAGGCGATGACACGGCCGGGCTCCTCGAAGCACCGGAGGATGCGGTCGCGCACGAGCGGTCGATCTTCGGGGACGATGAAGGCGAGGGCGTCTTGGCCCACGGCCTCGCGCTCGCTGTAACCGAGGAGCTCACGTGCAAAGCGGTTGATGGCAGCCACGCGGAGGTCGCGCCGCACGATGAAGACCATCGAGGGCGCCATGTCGAAGAGCGCGCGGTAGCGGGCCTCGCTCGCCGCGAGCGCGTCGAGGGTCTTCCGGCGCTGCGCGACGAGCTCGAGCTTCACCAGCGCGAGGCTCACCTGCCGGCGTACCGCGTCGATGAACGCGAGATCGGCCGGCACCCAATCGTGCTCGGTGAGGTGGTTGAAGGCGAGCAGATGGAAGCCGTCTTCGCGGAAGGCAAAGGGCAGCCAGAGCACCGTGCCGACGCCCAGGTCCTCATGGAGCACCGACCAACCCGCCGGGCCGATGACGGGGTTCGGCGCCGATCGATGGCTCACGATGATTTGGCGCTCGGCGAAGAGCGCTGAAGAAGCGTCGCCGAAGATCGAGAGCGGGTAGGTCCTGCGGGCGGAGACGATCGAAGGGAGCGCGGGCCTGAGCCACTCGGCGCAGCAGGTCGTGACGCCTTCGCTCATGCGCACGTCGAAGACGAGCGAGCGGTCGACCTGGAGCTCCGTGCCGACGACGCGGGCCATGGCCTCGAGGATCGCCTCCGCTTCGTCCGAGCCGAGGACGACCTCGGCGAGCTGGTTCAGGGCCGCGGCGTGGCTATGCTGCATGAGCGTCGGAGTGAACCAGAAAACCGGTGGAAATTGCAGCTCGCACGCGCCGCAATCTCGAATGATGCACGCGGCACGACGCGTGGCGGCTTCCTGCTAAGCGTTCTTCCCATGCGTCGCCTTTCACCGGTCGTACTCGCTGGACTCGTCGTCGTGCTCACGGGCTCCGCGCTCGCCGAGGGCCTCACGTTCAAGATCGGCGCGCTCGCACCCGAGAAGTCGCCGTGGGGCCAGGTCCTCACCACGTGGCAGAAGGTCCTCGCCAAGAAGTCGAACGGCGCGCTCCAGCTCCAATTCTTCTGGAACGGTCAGCAAGGCGACGAGCGCGCGATGATCGAGAAGGTGCGCACGGGACAGCTCGACGGAGCCTCCGTTACCTCCGCCGGTCTCAGCTCCGTGAACCGCGACGTGCTCGCGCTCCAGCTCCCCGGGGCTTTTCGCACGTGGGAGATGCTCGACATCGCGCGCGAGCGCCTCAAGCCGAAGCTCGAAGCGAAGTTTCACGCAGCGGGCTTCCGCATCCTGGGTTGGGGCGACGTAGGCCAGATGAAGACCATGTCGAAGGGCTTCAAGGTCAACGCGCCGCACGACCTGAAGGGGCACGGCGTCTTCGCCTTCGCGAACGACGTCATCGGTCCCGCGATCTACGGCGAAATCGGAATCCCCTACAAAACGCTGGGGATCACCGAGATCCTCCCGGCGCTCGCGGGGGGCACCGTCGAGGTCGTGAACGCGCCCTCGCTCGGGGCCGAGCAGCTCCAGTGGGCGAACAAGATCGACCACATGAACACGAGGACCGCGGTCTTCGCGATCGGCGCGTTCCTCTTCAGCGACACGCGCTTCAAGGGACTAGCGCCCGACGCGCAGAAGCTCCTCGAAGAGACGGGTGCACAGGCCTCGAAGGCGCTGACGTCGCGCATTCGCCTCGAGGACCAAGCGGCTTACGAGCGGCTCAAGGCAAAGGTCACCTGCTACGAGAGCGACGCGGCGGGTGAGGCGGCGTGGAAAGCGCTGCTCCTCAAGGTCATCCCGCGTCTGCGCGGGCAGACGTTCGATCCGGCGATCTTCGACGAGGTCGCGTCGCTCGTGAAAGCGGCCGCGTCCGAGACCGCTCGCTGACGATCGCGGGTTCGTCGTGCGTGCGCGCTGCTCAGGGCCTGCGAGCTGCGCTCCTGTCACCGTCGCCGCCGTCGTCGCCATCGTCGAAGCCCTCGTCCGCATTGGCGAAATCCACGCGCAGAAGGCCCTGGCTCGCGTCGTGGAGCCAGAGCGGCGCCGTGGCCCGTGCGACGCGGCGAAGCTCTTGGCCCACCTGTAGGGAAGCTCCATCGTGCACACCCGCACCGCTGCCGTGTGCCACGGTGGCGAGCACTTGCTGGAGGATTCCCCCCTCAGGCTTGGGGAGCTCGAGGACCCCGCCGCTCTGGGGCACGTGGCCCAGCGCGTACGCGAGATCGACGGCTTCGCGAAAACCGCCGAGGCGGTCGACGAGGTTTCGCTCGCGTGCGTCTTCGCCCGCCCAGACGCGACCCTGCGCCACGGCGTCGACGCGGGCCTTCTCGAGCTTGCGCCCGCTCGCCACGCGGTCGAGGAAGAGGTCGTAGGTTTGCGCGATCTTGTCGCGCAGCACGGCGCGCTCGTCGCCGGTGAAGGGTCGGAAGACGGTCTCGGCGTCGGCGCGCGGCGTCGTACGGTAGGTGTCGACGCCAATCCCCAAGCGCGTGAGGAGCTGCGAGACCTCGGGCTTGCCGAAGTAGACGCCGATGGATCCCGTGACCGTGCTCGGCGAGGCGACGATGGTGGGGCAGGCGACCGCCGCGTAGTAGCCCCCGCTCGCCGCCATGGACCCGAGGGAGGCGACGACGGGCTTCTTCTTCGCGAGGCGCGCGAGGGCGTGCCAAATGCGCTCGGAGGCGACCGTCGAGCCACCGGGGCTCTCGATGCGCACGACGACCGCGCCCACCGACGCGTCGTCTTCGAGCTGCCGTGCAGCCTCGGCGATGGTCTCGCTCCCGGCGCTGCGCATGCCGACGACGGGGACCACGCTGCTCTTGCCGTCGAGGATGTCTCCGTCGATCCACAAGAGGCCGAGGCGGCGTCCGATGCCGAAGCGACGCGGGGCCATGGGCTCGCTCTCGCGGGTCGTCAGCGTCACGCGGCGACCGAGGGTCTCGGCGACCACGTGCTTGAGCTCGTCGTCGTACGCGAGCGCGTCGATGAGCTTGGCGCGCTTGGCTTCTTCCGCCGTGAAGGGGCCCTTCGCGCCGAGCGCGCGCACCTCGTCGAGAGCGAGGTGACGGCCGCGGGCTACGGCGCTCACGAAGGCGCCCTCCTGCTGCGCGAGGAGCGCGCTGTAGTCGTCGTGCGCTTCGGGAGACCCCGAAGAGCGGGCGAACTGTTCGGGCGCGGTCTTGTGCGCACCGATGCGCTCGTACTCCCAGTGCACGCCGAGCTTGTCGAGGGCTTCGCCGAGGTACAGGTATTGTGCACGGAACCCCGACCAGCGGAGGTTCCCGGCGCGCATGAGCGTGATGCGGCTCGCGTCGGCGCAGGCGTGGAGCGCGCGGGTGCCGCCGTCTTCGACCGCGCAGACGACCTTCTTGCCCCGCGCCGTGAGCACGCGTACCGCGTCTGCGATCTCTTCCGCGTGGGCAAACGTGGAGGCCGGCTCCGCATGCACGTCGAGCACCACCGCCGCCACGTCGGCGCTCATCGAGAGCCGCCAGAGCCTGCGCAGCAGCGCCACGTGCCCACGGTTCGAGGGCGTCCCGTCGATGCGCACGCGCACGGCGCGCTCGGGCATGGGAAGACCCTCGTCACGCACCCCTGCGAGCGAGGCCGCGACGATCGGCGAGATGCGTCCGCCGTCGTTGGGCATCACACCGACGCCGCCCGTGATCGCGCTCGGACCGAGCCCCACGTCGAGCGCGGCGTAATAGGCCCATGTTCCGGCGAGCAGGTCGCCCGCGCGGTCTTCCGCTTCGACGCGGAGGCGCCCCACGTAGGGGATCGCGAACGAGCCCACCGCGCGCCCGAACCAGCCCGCGGTCGTGCCGTACCGCTTGGCCTCGAGTCCGAGGTCCACGGCGCTCGTGCCGAAGGGGCGCAGCGCCGCGCCGAACGTCACCGCTCGCTCGAGACCCACGGCCGTGCTCACGGTGGTCGCGCCGCTCGAGGTCAGGTCGTGGCCGACGACCGAGACGCCGAGGAAGCTCGCGGGGCGCCACGAGACCGCCGCACCGAAGCCCGTGCGACCGTCGATCGACGTCGCTTCCGAGAACGCCGTGCGAAGCGAGAGGCCGATCGAGAGGGCTCGCGAAGGCGCTGCTGCGAGGCCCCACGAGAACCAGCCGAGTTCGCCGTTCGTTGCCGCCGCGGAGCCGAGACCCGCGGTCACGTAGTCGAAGCGCGCACCGCCGGAGAGCCCGAGGAAGAGCGGGGTCGCGACACCGAAGCCGTGGCCGCAGCTCGTCGCGTTCTTGCCGCTCGCGCAAAAGCGCCCCGTGTAGCGCAGATCGAAATCCGTGAGAAAACCCAGGTTCGCAGGGTTTCGAACCACGCTGTCGGCGTTGTCGGCGGAGGCCGTGGCGTGGCCGGGGGCCGTGACGAGGGGGGCGCTCGAGGGGCTCTCGGCGTGGGCCGCGACACCGCACAAGGTCACGGCGCACGCGTGCCAGAGCGCGTGGTGCGAGCGGGAGCGGAGCAGGTGCGCGCGCATCGCCAACCTCACAGGCCGCCCGTGCCGTCGCGGCTCGCGTCGT
>CAIOHM010000143.1 GCA_903858055.1 uncultured delta proteobacterium | reverse complement strand
CGGTCTCCGACTCGTTCGGCACCGAGTACGCGCTCGCAAGAGCGGCGATTTGGCGCAGGTGCACGTAGATGCAGAATGCACATGCAGGCGCGACGATCATCGCCGCGAGGCCCACGCGCCGGATCACGCCGCGACGCGAGCCCTCTTCGTGCAGGGCCTCCTCGAGGACCCACGCGCCGCCGATGAGGAAGCAGACGATGGTCGCGAGTACGTGCGTGTGCGCGAGGAGCAGCCCGAGCGCCGCGGCGGTGAGCATGCGGCCCGCGGGCACCGCGCGCGGCCCCGCAGCCTCGAGGAGCGTGACGACGAAGACGAGCCCGAGGCCGAGACCCAAGAGGTGGTTCGTGAAGCCCCAAAAGAGCGTGAAGCTCGGGAGCATCGGCACGAGGAGCAGGTAGGAGAGGCGCGGGGCACGCTGGCGTGCGAGGAGCGCGAAGGCCCCGAGGACGAAGAGCTCGAGTGCGCCCACGACGACGAGGCGCGCCGCCCGCTCGACGGGGACGAGGAACGAGAGCGCCGCCGTGAGCTCGTCGAAGAGGCCGTTGTAGGTGAGGAGGTTCGCCTCGTAGTGGCGCGCCGCGAAGCTGGCCGGGTCCGCGAGTCTGCGCAGCACCGCGGCGATGGCGACATGCTGCGGGTAGTCGACGAAGGGCGGCAGCGCCGGGAACAGGAAAAGCAGGGGGAAAAGCAGCGCGGGCAGCCGGTAGCCGAGGGCGACGCGCTTCTCCATCGTGCCGCCGGTAGCACGGACCCGGCGCGCGTGTTAGCGGCCCCTGCGTAACGCTTCTGCGAGGAAAAACATGGGTCTGTCGATTGGCATCGTGGGTCTGCCGAACGTGGGAAAGTCCACGCTCTTCAACGCGCTCAGCTCGGCGAAGGCGGAAGCCGCGAACTACCCGTTCTGCACCATCGAGCCGAACGTCGGCGTGGTTTTCGTGCCCGACGAGCGCCTCCAAGCGCTCGACGCGATCGTGAAGGCGGAGCGCATCCTCCCGACGACGATCGACTTCGTGGACATCGCGGGCCTCGTGCGCGGCGCCCACAAGGGTGAGGGCCTCGGCAACCAGTTCCTCTCGCACATCCGCGAGGTCGACGCCGTCGTCAACGTGGCGCGCTGCTTCGAGGACCCGAACGTGGTGCACGTCGAAAACCGCGTCGACCCGGTCAGCGACATCGAGATCGTCCTCCTCGAGCTCTGCCTCAAGGACGTCGACACGGTGCAAAAGCGCGCCGATCGCGCGCGCAAGAACATCAAGGCCAACAACCCCCTCGACAAGCTCGCGCTCGACATGTGCGAGGCGCTGCTCGTGCACCTCAACGAGGGCAAGCCCGCGCGCACCTACAAGCTGCCCGATCACCTCGAGGCGGCGAACACGCTCCGCGACATGCAGCTCCTCACGGCGAAGCCCGCGTTCTTCATCGCCAACGTGGACGAAGGGTCGCTCGCGAACCCCGCAGCAAACCCGCACTGGGTGAAGCTCAAGGCGTACGCCGACGCGCAGCACGCGCCCCTCGTCACCGTCTGCGCGGCGCTCGAGTCGCAGATCGCCGAGCTCGACCCGGCCGATCGCCCTGATTTCCTCGAAGCCGCGGGCCTCAAAGAGCCGGGCCTCAATTCGATTGCGCGCGCGGGCTACGAGATCCTCGGCCTGCAGACCTTCTTCACCGCGGGCAAGCAAGAGGTCCGCGCGTGGCCCATCAAGAAGGGCTCGAAGGCTCCGCAAGCGGCGGGCGTCATCCACACGGACTTCGAAAAGGGCTTCATCAAGGCCGAGGTCATCTGGTGGGAAGACTTCGTGAAGTTCGCGGGCGAGGCCAAGTGCCGCGACGCTGGCAAGCTCGCCATCGAAGGCAAAGAGTACGTGATGCGCGACGGAGACGTCTGCCACTTCCGGTTCAACGTCTAAGCGCGCAGTGCCGCTCGTCGCGGCGCTCGCTTCGGCTCTCGGGCGTCGCGAGGTGCACGAGGGCTGCGGTTCCGATCGCGGCCGTGACCGCGCCTGGGCCCTCGAACGAACGAAGCCTCCGCACCGTGTCGTGGGGAGGCCTCGTCGTCGCGCAAGTGCGTTACGCGTGCGCGCAGTGGCTCACTTCTCGATGAGCAGGTTCTTCATCATGCCCGTGTCCTCGTGCGGGAGGATATGGCAGTGAAACACGGTCTTTCCCGTGTGTTCCTCGAAGCGCGTCCACGCCTCGACCGTCGTGTTCGAGCTCACCCACACCGTGTCGAGGATCGTCCCCGGCGGCTGCACGCGGTCGCCGACCTTCTTGAGCTCGAAGGGGTTCACGTGCACGTGGAACGGGTGCCCCTCGGCGCCGCTGTGCGAATGCCCTTCGAGGAGCCAGCGCTCGGAGCTGCCGACCTTCACGGTCACGTCGATCTCGTGCTCCGAGTACGGCTTGTCGTTCAAGAAGAAGTCGATGCCGACCTCCTTGTTCGCCACCGCAGGGAACGCGCTCCCGAAGCGGATGGTGCGCGTGGTCGCGAGCTCGCTCTGGGCGATGAGCGGCAGGTAGCGTGGAGCCGCGGCGAGCTTGGCCGGAAGCGGCATCTCTTTGCGCGCGCCCGTGACGACGATGCGCGCGAGGACCTTGCGCTCCGCCTCGAGGAACTGCACGCCTTTGTGTGCACCCTGCACGAGTTCGAAGGTGCCCTCTGCTTCGCCCTTCAGCAGGAACTCGGCGCGGTTGCCTGGCGCGACCACGAGCTGCTTCGCGTCCGTCGTGTACGTCACCGTGCCGTTCCAGCCCGGGGTCTGCTCCTCGGTCACCATCGTGCGCGGAGCGTCGAAGGGGTTGCCGTCCATCGCGATGAGGTGGAGCGGCATGCCCGCGAGCGAGAGCGGCATCGCGAGGTCCGAGCAGCCGTTCAGGAGGCGCACGCGCACGACCTCGCCTGGCTGCATCGTGAGCGTGGGGATCCCCTCTGGGAGCGCGGTGCCCTTCGCCTTCGTGGGCGAGCTCGGGTCGTGCACCTCGCGGAACACCGGCGTGCCGTTCACCGCGTAGTAGCGGAGCGCGTAGTCACCGGTCGTAAAGCCGCCCTTGAGGTCCGGGCGATCGGTCGCCACGCCCGTGTCCTTGTCGAAGGTCACGACCTTGTTCGAGAAGGTCTGCCACATCGCGTTCTGGCGTGGCTCGTAGGTCCAGAGCCCGTCGACGTCGTCCGAGGGGAAGAGCCCGATGTCGGAGACGACGACGAAGAACTCGCGCGCCGCCTTGATTTCCGGGACTTCGTCGATCGCGCCGCGGACCACGAGGAGCCCCGCCATGCCCGTGACGACCTGCACCGCGGTCGAGCCGTGGCGGTGCGGGTGGTACCAGTTGAGGCCCGTGGGGTGATCGTCCGCGATCGTGAACGCGTACGTGTAGCTCTCGCCCGGCGCGATCGACACCATGCCCGAGAGCGGATCGGCGGTGCCGATGGGCTCGAAGAGGTGGGGCACGACGTCGAGGCCGTGCACGTGGAGGTTCGTCGAGTGGAGCCCGTTCGGGACGTTGTGCTGCCCGCTCCAGGCCGACGAGTCGTAGTACGGCAGCTGGTTGTCGAGCGTGATGCGCACCTCGTCGCCGGGGTTCACTTCGAGGAGCGGGCCGGGCACGGTGCCGCCGTAGGCGCGCAGGCGCACGCGCACCTTCGCGCCACCCTCGCCGGGGAACTCCTTCTCGATGAACGAGATCGGCAACGTGTAGCGGCGCAGCGGTCGTGCGGAGGGGCCGTCCGAGGAGCAGCCCGGGAGCGACGCGGCAGGCACGAGCGCAGCCGCGGAGAATTTCAGGAGATCACGGCGCGTAGACTTCAGCATGGCGTTCCTTCAATCGAGATCGCAGCTCAGGGGCGCTCCGCTCTTCACGTGCTGCGCGAACTGGTCGAGGGCGACCAGCAATTGAAGCGAGGTGTCGAGTGGGATCGTGTTCGCGTACTTCGGGTCCTTGTAGGGGGCTGGGTAGGGCGCGTCCGAGAAGTAGGCGGCGTTGACCGCTTGCTGCTCCGCGTTTTGCGGATCGCATTGACCCGCGAAGCCGTAGATGGGCGGCGTCGTGGTGCCCATTTGGCTCGCCGTGCCGATCGGCGCTGCGAAGCCGCCGCCGTGGCAGGCCATGCAGGAGCTCCGCGGGTTGTCGATGGGGCCGTTCATGCGCTTGTTGCACCCTGCATGCTGGTAGGTGCGCATGTCGGGGTTGAGGATATTCTCGAGGATCGGCGCTGAACGATCGGCCACCGCGGGGAAGGCCTTGCTGTCGCCGCCCCACTGCACGCCGACGGGGATCATGCGATCCCAGAAGGTCGCGCCCGGCGCGTTCCCGTCGTAGACGAAGGTCGTGTAGACCCAGCGCGTCGGCGAGCGGCTGTCGACGACCGCGACGTCCATCTGCAAGATGCGTGAGGTTTGCACGATTCGGTCGCAGTGGCGCTGGCCGTCGCTCGAGCGGCGGTGGCGGTGAATCTGCCACTCGGGCGCGCCCTTCAGGTACGGCACGCACTCGACTGGCGCTTCGGTCGTGAGGAACTTCGCGACGAGCGTGCCCTCGGGAAAAGGGAGGCCCTTCAGGAGCGAACGCCCGCCGATCGTCTCCGTTTGCGGCACGCCGGCCGCGGCACCGCCACGGGGAAAGATCTGACCGAACGCGTAGCCGCCGTACTCGTTGTACACGCCCACGGCCCACGTCTCGAAGCCCGTGGCCCACTCGGTCTTGCAGCTGTCGAGGGTGCCTGCGACGAGGTTCGAGCCCACGGCGCCGTCGTCGCCCACGAAGTCTTCGAGCGACGCGGTGCGCTCGTTCGTCGTGCCATGCACGAAGTCGCGGCCGGTCTTCGGGTCGAAGGCCATCCACGGCACGTGGAACCAGCGGGTCTTCCCGCCAACTTGCGTGCGCACGCCGACCTCGTTCGCGAGGTTCGGGTCTTGCCCTTCGCGCACGTAGGCGAGCATCGCGTCCACGTAGGCGCTCCACTTGCCGTCTTTCCAATCGGGGAGCTTCGTGCCGTCGCCGAAATCGGGGCTCACGGCGAGCCAACGGCACACGGCCGGGTCGCACTTCGGCGGCGCCTGCGTCGGGTAGTTCGCGCTCAGCTTGAAGCGAGGACCGTTCCAGTCGCTCGGCCCGGGCACGGCGGTGTCTTGGAACGCAGAGACTTCGGTGGCGCTCGGCTCCGAGGGGGAGTCGCTGCAGGCTTGCAGCGCGAAGAACGACGCGCCGACGATGGCGCTGGCGAGGGCGAATACACGACGCGGCATGGCAGTCTCCTGGCTCGACCGTTGGACGAGGGGGTGGCGTTCCCATGGCCGGGCGACCGCGTCAAGCATCGACGCTAGAGCCGCTCGCGCGCAGCGAGGAGCACGTCGACCAACCGCTCGCCCGCGCGCGCAGCACGTTTCGGTGACCATCCGCGCCGCACGCGTCCGCCGCCGCCGCCCTTCACGGGGAGCTCGAGCGTGAGCGCGAGGCAGCCGTGGCGCTCGCCGATCTGGTTCGCGGCGCACCCGAGGTCGCCCTCCCCGGGCGCGTCGGGTTCGTAGAAGGGCTCGTCGACGAACTCGGGGATCGCGGCGGCGAGATCGGACCGGAGCGCGAGCTCTTCTTCTTCGCGCGCGTCGTCAAACGAGGGGTTGCCCTCGCAGCCGGCCGGGAACGCGTACGCGCAGTCTTCGTCGGCGTGCACGTCGAGGAAAAGATCGGGCGCGCGCGCGTCGAGGAGCTCGAGGAGCCCGGCGATCTCCGGCGCGTCGGCGGCGTCGGGGTTCTCCCAGCAACGGTTCAAGTTCGCGCCCGTGGCGCTCGTGCGCAAGTTGCCGTGTGCCGCGCCGTCCGGGTTCACGAGCGGCACGAGGCCGATGCGCGTACGGTCGAGGAGGCGCTTCACCGTGCGATCCCCGCGTCGCAAGCGGCGCATGAGGCCGTGCATGAACCAGAGCGCCGGCGTCTCTCCCGGGTGCTGCGCGGCGATGATCCAGATGGTGCGCGCAGCGTCGTCGTTGCCGAGCGTGGCCACGTAGACCGGGCGCTCCTCCGCCGAGACGAGCGAGGCGTCGATGCGGGCGCCGGCGCGCGCCGCGAGCTTGCCAAGCGAGCGCTCGAGGCGTTCGAGCGCATAGGGGGCAAAGTACGCGTAGCGCGTCACGGCGCCGACGGGCTCGTGTATGATGCACAGATCCGTCCCGTCGTAGGAGGTCTCCGCGCGGGCCCAGCTGCGCCCGTCGTGCGAGACCATCGCCTCGTAGTCCTCGAAACCCTCGGGGTAGGTCGCCGAGCCTGCGTCGCGGATCACGAGGTCGCGCGCGCGCGCCCCCGAATCGTGTACGTCGAAGCAGAACCACTGGCGCACGTCGGCGGCGCTGTCGGGCCGCAGCGCAAGCTCGAGTGGCCCGCGCGCCGGCGTACGGAGCACCTCGATGCTCCCCGCGAAGAAGTCCGTGTCCACGTGAACGGCCATGGGCTCGCCCCGTAGCAGGGTCTCGCGAGCGGAGGCACCGCGGGCGCGGGAGGTGCAGGACTTGCGTCTTCGG
>CAIOHM010000142.1 GCA_903858055.1 uncultured delta proteobacterium | reverse complement strand
TCTTTCATGTCGGGCGCGAGCGCCGCGAAGGAGACGTGCTCGAAGCCGACGTACACGAGCTCGGCGTAGATCTCGTCCAAGATGATGTAGCAGTCATGCGTGCGGAGCACGGCCGCGAGCGCTTCGAGCTCGGCCTTCGCGTAGGCGGAACCCGTAGGATTCGACGGCGTGCAGAGCACGATGGCCTTGGTCTTGGGCGTGAGCGCCGCCTCGAGCTGCGCGGGCGTGAGCTTGAAGCCCGCGGCTTCGGTGGTCTCGACGACCACGGGCGTGGCGCCCACCATGCGCACCTGCTCCGGGTACGAGACCCAATACGGCGCAGGGATGATCACCTCGTCGCCCGGCTCGTACAGCGCGAGCGCCAGGTTGAAGAGCACGTGCTTCGCGCCAACGCCGACGATCACGTTCGCCGGGGTCGCGTCGAAGCCGCGACGCTCCTTGCAGAATGCAGCCACCGCTTCCTTGAGAGGCGCGATGCCGGAGACGGCCGTGTACTTCGAGCACCCGGCGTCGATGGCGGTCTTTGCGGCCTCGAGGACGAACTTCGGCGGATCGAAGTCCGGCTCGCCGACGCCGAACGAGAAGACGTCGATGCCCTTCCCCTTCAACTCCGCCGCGCGGGCGTTGATGGCGAGGGTGATGCTGGGGGCGACGACGGAGAGACGCTCGGCGAACGGACGCATGAAAACCTCCAAAGGGCCGCGCGACTCTGCACGGAGTCACGCGCGAGGGCAAGAGGGATGACGCGTCGAGTCACGCTGGAAAGGCCTGATTTCGCCCGAAAGCACACGTCGATGCACCGCTCCATGGAACCGCACGGGCCGCGGGAGTATGGTCGCGGCCCCATGAGCGAGACCCCCGTTCGTCGCACCTCCCTCCATGCCGAGCACGTCAAGCTCGGCGCCCGCATGGTCCCCTTCGCCGGCTGGGAGATGCCCATCCAGTACACGGGCATCGTCGACGAACACAACGCGTGCCGAAACGCCGCAGGTCTCTTCGACGTGAGCCACATGGGCGAGCTCGAACTCTCCGGCCCCCTCGCGGGCGAGGTCATCAACGAGCGCATCACGAACGACGCGAGCAAGCTGCAGGCGGGGCAAGCGCTCTACACGTGCTGCTGCCAAGAGAGCGGCACGGTCCTCGACGACCTCATCATCTACCGCGCGGGCGAAGAGGCCTGGATGATCGTCTGCAACGCGTCGAACCGCGACAAGATCGTCGGCGTGTTCGCGGCGGCTTCGAAGGGCCGCTGCGAGTTCCGTGACCGCAGCGATGCGACGGCCCTCATCGCGCTCCAAGGCCCCAAGGCGTTCGAGGTCCTCGACCGCGCGGGCGCCGACGCCGCGAAGATCCGCGACATCAAGCCCTTCGGCTTTCGCGACGTGGTCGTCTGCAACGTGCGTACGACCGTCGCACGCACGGGCTACACGGGCGAAGACGGCGTCGAGATCTTCGTCGCTTGGGACGACGCGCCCGCACTTTGGTCGCAGCTCCTCGCGCTCGGCGCGGACCTCGGTCTGAAGGCCGTCGGCCTCGGCGCGCGCGACACCCTCCGCATGGAGGCGAAGCTCCCGCTCTACGGGCAGGAAATCGACGAGACGATTCACCCGCTCGAGGCGGGCCTCGGTTGGGTCGTGAAGTTCGACAAGGGCGACTTCGTTGGCCGCGCCGCGCTGCTCGCGGCGAAAGAGAAGGGCAACGCGCGCAAGTGCGTGGGCTTCGAGATGGTCGGTCGCGGCATCGCACGGCACGGCTACGAGCTCCTGAACGAGGCGGGCGAGCTCGTCGGCGTGTGCACGAGCGGCAGCCCCTCTCCGACGACGGGCAAGAACATCGGCATCGGCTACCTTCCGACCGAACTCTCCGCGGTGGGCACGAAGTTCCTCGTCAATTGCCGTGGCAAGCACATCGAAGCGGTGGTCGTGAAGACCCCGTTCATCACCAAGAAGCGTCCCTCCTCCACCAGCGTCTGACGGAGTCCCTCATGAGCACGAACGATCTCCCCACCGATTGCCGCTTCACCAAGGACCACGAGTGGGCTCGCACCGAAGGCGAAGACCTCGTCGTGGGCATCACGAGCTTCGCGGTCGACCAGCTCGGCGACATCACGCTCGTCTCGCTCGACGCGAAGGTGGGCTCGCACATCGACGCGGGCAAGGCCTTCGGCACCATCGAGTCCGTCAAGACCCTCAGCGACCTCTACGCGCCTGTTTCCGGCACGATCACGAAGGTGAACGAGGCGCTCGCGGACAAGCCCGAGCTCGTGAACGAGGACTGCTACAAGGGCGCGTGGATGATCGCGATCAAGCCGGACGCGGCCGACGCGGCGAATGGCCTGCTCGACCGGGCGACGTACGCGGCGCATTGCGACGCGGCGCATTGAGTGGCTCGCGGGGCCCCGGCCCCGCTCGCTCGTTGGACACACGGTCGCGAGAGCCCGGCCCCGCTCGCTCGTTGGACACACGGTCGCGAGAGCCCGGCCCCGCTCGTCCCGCTTGGCTGGCCGCGTGAAGGCCCTCGGGTTCAGGGGGTCTGAGCGCGGTCGCGTTCGAGCACGTCGAGGAGCTGCTCGTGAAAGATGTCCCGCGCCTCGAGGTGCGGGATGTGCCCCACGCCGGCGATCGTGGCGAGCTCCGAACCGGGGATGATGCGGTGGAGGTACTCCGCTTGCGCGAGCGGGGTGACCGTGTCGCGCTCGCCCCAGAGGAGGGAGACCCGGAGGCCGCTCGTGGGGAGCGCATCCACGTTGCGACGCAGTGCCGCTTCGTCACCCGTGAGGAACGCATGCGCCCAAGCGCCCACGTGCTCCGTGCTCCCGCGCACGTGCATCGGCGCCTGGTAGAGGGCCACGATCGCGGGAGTCACGCTCGCGGGATCGAAGACGAAGCCTTCCACGAGCTTGCGCGTGAGGAGCGGATTCGCAGCCGTTGCGGAGACGAGCACGTTTCGAAGCCACGGCACGCCGAGGGCCCGCACCGCCAGCGAGGGCTCCTGCGGTGGGGGGGGGGCGGCGTGCGCTTGCGGAGACGCGTCGAGCCCCAGCGCGGCGTCCACGAGCACGAGGCGACGCACGCGCTCCGGTGCGCGCAACGCGGCGGCGACCGTGGCGCGCGCTCCAAACGAGTGGCTCACGAGTACGGCGCGCTCGAGGTGGAGCGCGTCCATCAGCGCGAGGATACGCGTGGCTTGCGCGTCGTTGTCGTAGCGACCGTCTTCGGGGCGCGAGGAGAACCCGAACGGCGGCGCATCCATCGCGAACGCGTGGAAGTGGGCCTGTGCGAGGCGCGCGAGCGTGGGTTCCCAGGTGCCGCTCCAGGCGCCGGTCCCGTGCATGAAGAGCACGGGCGGATCACCGGGCCTTCCCGCCTCTTGCACGAAGATCGCGACGTCGCCCGCGCGCACCAATCGACCTTGCTTCGGTGCCGCCTCCTCCTTCGTCTGAGTCTCGCGTGCCTTGGCCGCCACGCGCAGCGCGGTCAGCGCGATCAACGGGGCGGAGACGACTCCTACGGCGATCCAAGCGAGCGTGCGCATGGGCTTCACGATAGCTCGTGGCGCTGCGGCGCGACGACGAAGACACCGGCCGCGACGATGCCCAACGCCCCAAGGATCGCCCGCGCCTCGAGCGGTTCACCGAGCGCGAGCACACCGAGCGCGAGCGCGACGATGGGCTCGAGGAACGTGAGCACGGCGCTGTGGGCGGTCGGAATGCGTCGCAGTCCGCGGATGAACGCGATGCCGCTCGCGGCGCCGATGGTGACCCCGGCGGCGACGAGCACGCCGTAGGTGCCCGTGGCCGTCGCGCGCCAAGCGGCGAGCGGCGTGAAGCATACGAGCAGCGGGGTCGCGACGAGCCCGTGGAGGGCCATGACTTGCGCGCCCGTGAAGGCCTCCCCGATGCGCCGGTTGAGGAAGACGTTGCCTGCGTAAGCGAAGGCGCTCGCGAGCCCGAAGGCCGAGCCGACGATCGCGGAGCGATCGAGAGGGCCGCCGAGCGGGTTCAGAATGAGCAGGAGCCCCACGAACGCGACGAACGCGGCGACGACGGCACGCGGATGTTTCTCCTCGCCGTTCACGACGGGCGCGAAGAGCGCGACGAGGATGGGCGCCAGGTAGTGCGTGCTGACGGCGAGGGCCACCGTCGTCGTGCGGTAGGCTTGAAAGAAGAACCACGCGTTCGCGGCGTCGGTCGCGCCGAGGAGGACGACGTACGCCAACGCTCGGCGTGGCACCGCTTGCAGTCTGCAGCCAATGAGGCTCGGGAGCGTGGCGAGGGTCATCACGGCCATGAGCGCGGCGGACCAGAGGGAGGCGTCGATGGGGCCGAAGCGGGCGGCCTCGCGCAGCACGAGCGGCCAGAGGCCCCAGCTCGCTGCGGCGCCGCCGACGAGCCAATAGCCAAGCGCGGCGGACCTCACGCGCGTGCGAGCTCACGAAGGCGGGCGACGAGCTGAAGCGCGTCGAGCGGCGGGAGGCGATCGACGTCGACGGCGCCGAGCGTGTCGAGCGCCGAGCGTTGGCCGGTGCTCACGGCAGGAGCTGCGAACAGATCGAGCTGGGGGGTTGGGGCCTTCGCGCTGCGCTTGCTCGCAGCGGGTGTCGGGGCGGCGGTCTGTGGGCCCGACTCGAGCTCCGCGAGGACGGCTTGCGCGCGGGCCAACACGGGCTCGGGGAGCCCGGCGAGACGCGCGCACGCAACGCCGTAGCTGCGCGAAGCAGCCCCGCGCTGGAGGCGGTGAAGGAAGACGATGTCGCCGCCTTGCTCGCGCGCCTGCACGCTGTAATTCGCCACGCCGCCCCCGGCGCGTTCGAGCTCGGTCAGCTCGTGGTAGTGGGTCGCAAAGAGCGCGCGGCACCCGATGGCACCCTCGAGGTGCTCGGCGACCGCCCAGGCGATCGAGAGACCGTCGTAGGTGCTCGTGCCGCGGCCGATCTCGTCCAGCACGACGAGCGACCGACGCGTGGCGCGACGCAGGACCTGTGCGGTCTCTTTCATCTCGACCATGAACGTCGACTCACCACGGGCCAGGTTGTCGCTCGCGCCCACGCGGGTGAGCACGCGGTCCACCAGGCCAATGCGTGCACGCGAAGCGGGTACGAACGCACCCATTTGCGCGAGGAGTGTGCAGAGTGCAACCTGCCGCAGGAAGGTGCTCTTGCCCGCCATGTTCGGTCCGGTGACGAGCCACAAGCGCGGCGCGGCGGCCTCGCGAGGGGCGGCGTCGAGGTGCACGTCGTTTGGGACGAAGCGCCCGCGTGCGGCGAGGGCCTCGACCACCGGGTGCCGTGCCTCGTCGAGCTCCAGCGTGAGCGACTCGTCGACCTCCGGGCGGACCCAGCCCTCGTCGACGGCGACCTCGGCGAGCGCGGCGGCGACGTCCCAGCGCGCGAGCACCGCGGCTACACGGCGGAGCTCGTTCCCGTTGCGTGCGACCTGCGCCACGAGTTCGTGAAAGATGTGCTCCTCACGCTTTGCCGAAGTCTCCTCCGCATGCGCGACCTCTTCTGCCAGCTGCTCGAGCTCGTCGGTGACGAAGCGCTCGCCGCTCGCGACGGTCTGCTTTCGGCGCCAGGTCTTTGGCACGCGGTCGAGGTTCGATTTCGTCACCTCGATGTACCAGCCGAAGACGCGCGTGAAGCGCACCTTGAGGCTCCCGACGCCAGTCTCCTCGCGCAGGCGCGCTTCGAGCTCCGCGAGGAGGCGCGTGCCGTCGTTCATGGTGCGGCGTGCGCGGTCGAGCTCGCTGTCGAAACCCTCGAGCAGCGTGGGTGCGTCGCCCAGGCGCGCCGGCGCCTCGGGGCTCATCGCGCGCACGAGGTCATCGGCGAGCGCAGGGAAGGTCTCGAGTCCTTCCCGTTCGAAGCGCTCGTCACCCTCGGCTAGCACCCGGTGGGCCTCGAGACCTTGCGCAGCCTCGAGCACGCCCGCGACCGCGGGGAGCGTCGCGAGCGACCGAGCGAGGAGCAGCAAATCACGCGGGTTCGCGCGCCCGAGCTGGCACTTGGTGGCGAGGCGTTCGAGGTCGGCGACGGCGTCGAGCTTCGCGCGGAGCTCGCGGCGGAGCGGACCGCTCGTGACGAAGAGCTCCACGAGGTCGTGACGTCGACGCACGGTCGCGAGGTCCGTCGATGGGGCGAGGAGCCGCCTGCGCAGGAGCCGCGCCCCCGGCGAGGTCATCGTGCGGTCGATGCGGGCGAGGAGGGTGGCGTCGGTGCCGCCCGAGAGCGTGCGCACGAGCTCGAGGTGCCCTTGCGTGGTCTCGTCGAGCACGAGGGTGTCCGTGAGCGCGTAGGCGACGACACGGCCCACGTGGGGCAGCTTGCCTCCTTCGGCGCGGCGCGCCTGCGCGAGCACCTGCGCCGTCGCCTCTTCGCGGAGCGCGTCACCGGCCACTTCGGCGACGTCGGGGAGCGCACGAAAGAGCTCGGCGCGGTCCGTGGCCGCGAGCTTGGCCGGCTCGCGCATCACGACGCGCGGTCGCAAGCTCTTCACCGTGGCGGCCAGGTCGGCGGCTTCGTCGTTCGCGAGGAGCTCGCGCGGTTCGAGGCGCGTCAGCTCGGCGAGCGCCGTCGCCTCGTCACGCGTGCTCGTGGTGCGGAGCTCCCCCGTCGTGGCATCGAGTGTGACGATCGCGAACCCGCCATCGCCTTTGACGATGCCGGCGAGCAAGAGCTCTTCGCGTGCCACGATGCCTGCGTCGTCGAAGGGCATGGCAGGCGAGACGACGCGCACGACCTCACGCGGGACGATGCCCTTGCAGAGCGCCGGGTCGGCCATTTGCTCACAAAGCGCGATCGAGTACCCGCGCTCGACGAGGCGCTGCACGTAGCCGCTCGCGGCGTGGTGGGGGATCCCCGCCATGGGCACTTCGTCGGCCGCGCCTTTGTTGCGGCTCGTGAGCGTGAGGTCGAGCTCGCGCGCCGCCGTGACCGCGTCGTCCCAGAAGAGCTCGTAAAAATCGCCGAGGCGAAAGAAGACGAGCGCCTCGGGGTGGGCGTCTTTTGCGGCCACGTACTGCCGCATGACCGGCGTGAGGCCCGAGCGATCGATCGCGAGCGCCATGGCGAGGGCTTAGAGGTACGGCGTGGCGCCGAAGCCCATCGTCGTGAGATCGATGAGCACGACGCCGCGTGCGCCCGCGTCGACGATGGCGAGCTGCCCGAAGGAGTCGAGGGGGACCATCTCCGAGAGCAGCACGTTGACCGATCGCTGCGAGAGCCCGAGCGAGGTCATGTCCCACGTGTAAGGCACGAAGCCGCCGCGCACGGAGAACTGCCAGTTCCAGCCGCGCTCGCTGGCCCGCGCTCCCGACCACATGACGAAGGAGAAGGCGGGGTTGCGGAACGCGAGGGGGCTCTTGCGGCCCGGAGCCGCGACGCTCGTGCCCGCGGCAGGTCGCGGGATCTCGAGGACGCGGCCGTTGAGCAGGCGATCGGCGGCGTCGCACGTGAGCGTGCAGGCTCCGTCGTTCGCGCGGGCCTTCACGTGGTGGAGGAGCCCGCTCGTGCTTCCGGAGACGAGCCACGCACCGCCGGCGCGCACGCGGTAGGCCGCCTGCTTCGCGAAGCAGCAGCGCGCACGCTGGAGCCACAGCGACGAGCTGGCGTCGACGCGCGCGACGAAGCGGTTCGGGATCGACACCTCCGAAGCGGTGGGATTTCCGGCGGTGTCGAAGAGCCCGAGGGTCAGGCGGTCGTCGTAGGCTTCGAGGATGGGGAAGTCCCGCTGCACGTTGCGCAGCGCCCCGTCGCCCTGGCCGTAGAGGCGCGCGCAGAAGTCGTAGCGCGTGTCGGCGCTCGGGCCGGCGGGATCGGAGCACGTGCCGCCCTCTTCCCAATCGCTCGCGCTCCACCACGGGTCGCCCTTCGCGGGGACGTCGCCCACGAGCTGCACGTAGTCGCTCACGCGCTGCTCGAGGCCGCTCACGGCGGGGAGGCCTGCGGCACGAAGCTCGCGCTGCACCTGCTGGGCGCGGGCGAGACCGATGCGGTAGTCCTCGATGCCGCGCGCGCACAGCGGACCCGACAAGGAGGCGAGGGTCATCGTGGTGCCGCTGGCGTCGACGCTGAGCTTGCCGCGCGTGGTTCCGAAGCCAGGAAGCGCGCCCTCGCGCGTGACGAACCAGTCTTGGTCGAGGTGCGTCGTGAGGTCTTCGTACGCGAAGCGCGGACCGATCGCGGGGCCGGTCGGGAGCCAGGTCGAGGCCTGCGCGTACAGCGGGTCGAGGCTCTTGAGCGCCGGGTCGATCGACGTGAGGCCGGTGACCCACGCCGGGTCAGCGACGCCGAGGTCGGGCGCGGTGGGGCGCAGCGCCGGCGATTGGTCCGCGCTTGGGCCGGTGGTCGGGAGCGACGCTGATCCGTCGGAGAGCAGCGGCGCCTGGGTCAAGTAGGGCAGGCGGCCCCCGCCGGCGGCGTCGGAGCGAAGCAAGAGACGCGAGCGAGGGCGGTTGGGCGCGCTCACGGGGAACACGGCCTCGCCGCTCACGGGGCTGCCGAGCATCGTACTACCCGACGTATACGCAAACGGTACGTGGTAAGGGTCGAGGTCGTCGCGGCTGACCGCGGGAGACTGCGGCACGACGAAGGGGCTCGCAGCGAGGTTCGACGCGGCGTCCATCGGGTCCGGTCGGCGGCAAGGCGCGTCCCAGTCCTCGATGTCGAGGATCACGACCTGCCCGGAAGCCAAGCCGACGAAGCCAAACACGCCGCGGAGCCGGGTCGGGCCGAGGGCGACGCGCGCGTTCGGATCGTTTGCTCGGTACGCCGCGCCGAGGTCGCGGTACGCGCCGTTCGCGTCGAGGGCGTTGGGCGACGGGTTGCACAGGAGGCCCGTGGCGCTCGCAACGAGGTCGCCCGCGGCGGTCGTGTCGACGGGCACGTCGTGGCGGGCCATCGCGAGCGTTCGGATCGGCGACGAGAACGCGACGCGATCGACCGGCTGCGCCGGGTTGAACTCGGGGTTCGGGCGACGCATCGGCTGCTGCGCTTCGCGGCCCGTGGTGTCGTCGATGTCGAAGACCGCGAGCGAGCCGTCCTCGCCGTCGACGGCGTAGAGCGGGCGGGTGTAGCGGCGCGTGACGGGGCCGAGCGCGATGGCTGGCACACCGAACGCGCGCGTGCTTTTGCGGCTCTTCGTGAGCACGAGGGGCTCGCGCTCCACGGGCTCCGTGGGGTTCGACACGTCGATCACGTGAACGAGGGGCAAGGCCTCGTCCGCGACGAAGAGGCGGTTTCCATCACGTTCGATCGCACCCGCAGCCGAACGAGCTCCCGGCGCGAAGGCGACGGTGAGCGGGTCCGTTGGCGCGAACGCGGTGCACCCCACGGCGACGGGCGGTGCGACGGTGCTCGTGTCGACGACGCCATGTTCCACGCCGTTTGGCCAGGTGCGCGAGGGGGCGAGGCGCGCCGGGGCGCTCGCGTCGAGGCGAATCGCACCGACGACCGGGCACGCCGCGAGAGAGCCGGGAGCGACCGCGTCGCCGGCGCTGGTGTCGAGGCCTGCGCCGCGCGCGAAGGGGCGCGGATCGAGCACGAGGAGCTTGCCCCCGCCGTCACGGCCTTCGCGCCCAGGCAGCGCGACGACGACGTCGTAGGGGGCTTCGTTCGCGCCGCGCTCCGGGTGCGGGACGATCGTGATCGCGCCGGGCTCCTCGGGGAGCGCACACGCCGGCCAGCTCGTGAGCACCATCGGCGGGCGCGCTTCGATGGGCGTGACGTCGTCGAGGGGACCGAGGACGCGCTCGGTCGGGAGCGCGTAGATCGCAGGCTTTTTTGGGTCGCTCGAGCTCACGAAGAGCATGCGCCCATCGGCTCCGGTCGCGAGGTCGCGCACGTTGGCGCCGACGGGGATCGACGTGACGCCGGGGACGCCTTTCTCGAGGTCGACCGCGCTTTGGCCAGAGAGATCGAGCACGGCGACCTCACCGCGAATCCCCTGGGAGACGAAGCCCACGAGGCGGCTCGCGCTCGAGGTCCAGCTTGCGCTGCTCGAGGCAGGAGAGCCGCACTCGCTCAGCGGTCGCGCGGCTGGGGTCACCGGCGTGAGGATGCCCGCGGCGTTCGGCTCGAAGAGCCGCATGCACGCGACGTCGAGGTGCTCGGGGCGCTCGAGGGCGCGCGGGATCGATGGCTGTGCCGTGGTCGTGCAGCCCGCGGCCGCCGCGGCGAGCGCGAGGAGCGGAAAGAGTTGGGCGGATCGCGGAACCATCAGAGACCCTTCTCGACCGGCGAGCCGGGCTTGCCGAGCGTGAACACCACGTTGCCGAAGGTCGCGCCGTTTGCGGTCGAGGCGTCGACGTCGAGGAGCTGAACCGTGGATTTGCTGAAGCTCGCGACGTACGCGAAGCGGTAGCGCGCACGCCCGTCGACGTCGCGCGGGGCGATGCGCTTCGTCGCGACGTCTGCGATGCGGAACGGATCGAATGCGAGCGCGAACGGACCCTGCGCCACGCGAATCCCGTTCTCGAGGGCGAGCGTCTCCGGGTCGTGGATCTCGACGACGTTCGTGTCGAAGCTGACCGTGAAGAGGCGCAGCGAGAAGAGCCCGAGGCGATCGACGATCGGCGCGAGGGCCAGGCGTGCGACGCCCGAGGCGACCGGTTGCGCGGTCACGAAGGTGAGCGCGTCGGGGTCGTAGGAGGGATCGTCCGGCTCCGTGTTCTTGCCCACGTAGGCCATGACGAGCGTCGCCGGGTTGCGCGCCGCCGCGTAGAGCCGCGCGGGGATGCGCGCACAGCGGCGCAGATCGCGCTGGAGGTCGGCTTCGGTGCGCGAGCCGCCGGCGGGAAGTACGTGCGCTTTGCACGCAATGCGCGACGAGGTGTCGACGACGATCGCGCGCACGTCGAAGCCCGACGGGGAGCCGCCGAGGACCGACACGCTCTCCGCAGCGAGCACGGGGCGCACGGGCGTCGCGCCGCTGTCGTCGGCGAGGTAGCGCAGGCGCACGAGTGAGGACGTCGCGCGCGAGCTGGTGACGAACGTGGGCGGCGGAGGCGTTCCGCAGCGACCGCTCGTGCAGCCGAGGTATGCGTCGGAATCGTGCGGGAGCTCGACGATGTCGGTGCCGCCGCTCGGAATGCCGCCCATCACGTGATCGAGCGTGGGTGCGCTGCGCTCCTGGGTTCCGACGCCGCTGCGAAAGAGCGAGACCGCGCCGGAGGTCTGGTGCGTGACGAGCGCGAGCGTGGAGTCGGACGAGAAGCCGAGCCCGAAAGGTTCGCCCGGGAGCGTGTAGGTCGTGACGTTCGGAATCGAGAGCGCGACCGTGCCTGCGCGGTGCGCGTCGTCGCAGGAGCCGCCGCTGCGCGTGCCGCAGTCGAGGTGGAAGGGCGAGCGCTTGTCGGTCGCGGGGAGCGTGCGATCGCCCGAGTCACTCGCGACGTCGATCCACAGCAGCGAGGTGTCGCCGCGCGTGGGCACGAAGAGGCGGCCGTCGCGCACGTCGACGCGCGTGGAGAAGGCGCCCGTGACGATGCCGTCCTTCACGTACGCGCGCGCGAGCACCGGAGGGGCACAGGTCTGCGTCGCCGGTTGGCGCGCGGTGGTGTCGGGCGTGGCGCCGGGGGGATCGCTCGGGCATGAGCCCGCGGGCACCGGGGCCTGCGCGAGCGGGAGCGTCGGGTCCGAGGGATCGCGGCGCACCTTCGCCTCGTCGGCGCGGATGGCGTCGAGGTCGAACGAGAGCACGCTGCCGCCGTTGAAGCGCAGGTCGAAGTCCGAGTTCGCCGCCCAGAGCACGTGGCCGTTGGCCGAGACCGCGAGACCCACCGGGTACACGAAATCGTCGAGGGGCGGGGGGCGACCCTCTCCGGTGGACAAGCACGCGGCAAGCAGGAGCGACCCGGCGCCTCCAGCGAGCGCGGCCAGCGAGCTTCGGCGGCACGTCATGAGGCGGCTCAGTAGCGAACTCGGCCCTGTTTTGTCGAGCGAACGCACACCGCAGGACGGTGCATGGACGCGACGCGCCTCAGGTGGATCGCGAGCGATCCGTCGTGCGCCGCGCGCAGGTGCCGGAAACCCACGGGAATTCCGCTTTCGTAGGAGTTTTTGGAGCGGCACGGAACCTGCGTAACGAGGCTCATGGCCATTCGTACGACCACCGCCATCGGCTTGGGTGCAGCCCTCTTGGGTGTCTTCGCAGCGTGCAACGACGGCGCGAGCACGGCCGATCCGGGCCGCGTGAGCCAGTTCGACGACCCGCGCGCGGACGCGGGGAGCGCGGCGGGCGACGACGCAGGTCTCCCCTCGGTCTCCGTTCCCGCGACGGCCGAGCCGCAGTCCATCACGGTGAGCTGCGGTGCGCCCCGCGCCGAGCTGAGCTTCGGCGTGCGCAAGACGATCCCGTGCACGGCCACGGGCGTGCTGCCCGACGGCTCGACGATCGACGTGACGCACGAGGCACGTTGGAGCGTCGACGATCTCACCGTGGCGTTCATCAGCGGCGCGACGGGCGAGGTGATCGCGCACGGCACCAAGGGAGGGCGCCTCGTCGTCAGCGCGGCGCGAGGCACGTTGAGCGCCGTCACGAACCTCGACCTCGACATGATCGTGAGCCGTAACGCGGCCTCCGTGAGCGCCACCGATCTCGCCACGCTCCGCACGGGCAGCGCCGCGGCCGCAAACGTCACGTGGGCCTACCCGTACGACAAGACCGTCTTCCCGCGCGGCCTCCCCGCGCCCGAGCTCATGTGGAACGGCGGCCCGAGCGCAGCGGCGCTCTACGTGAAGCTCGAGGCCTCGCACGCGCGCCTCGAGAGCGTCGTGCGCCCTTCACGCGCGGGCAAGGCGCTCCTCGACGACACCGACTGGCACGCGTTCGAAGAGAGCGCGGAGGGCCCCGTGACCGTGACCGTGAAGGCGCTCGTGGGCTCGGGGGCCTACGTGCTGGCCTCGCACCGGTGGACGATGGCGCCTGGAAATTTGCGGGGCAGCGTGTACTACTGGGCGGCCAACGTCGGGCGCGTGCTCCGCCTCAAGCCGGGGCGATCGGCGCCGGAAGACTTCTCGGCGGGCTCGGTCGCGGCCTCGACGAGCTGCACCACCACGTGCCACACGGTCTCGGCGAACGGCTCGACCTTCTTGAGCGGCGGCGACGGGCTCGGGGGCACCTACGACCTGCGCACCGATCGCGTCTCGCGCGACGTCGGCGGGCAAGCGGGCTCGAACGCGAAGCGCCGCTTTGCCTATGGCGGCGTGAGCGCCGACGGCCGCTTCGTCACCGAGTCGTTCGCACCCTTCCCAGTGGGCTTCGCGGACGCCTCGGGCAGCGGCGGCCAAGGCGGACTCTTTTACGCGAACAACCTGCAGAAGGTCCCGAACTCCGGCCTCGACGGCATCAAGCTCGGCACCCCTTCGTTCGCTGCCGACGATCGCATGATCGCGTTCGTGGACTACTACGCGAGTGGCGCGCAAAGCGCGAACAACGGCGAGCTTAAAGTCCTCGACTGGGACAGCTCGGTGCCGCGCGCGAGCGGCCTGCGCACGATCATGACGAAGGGCTCGGGCCAGCCCATTCACTTCCCGTCGATGAGCCCGGATCACGCGCTCGTCGGCTACCACCGCGGCGGCATTCGCACCGACGGCGGAAACAAGGGCGACCTCTACGCGGCGTTCACCGCGCCCGGCTCGCAACAGGAGGTGCGTCTCGCAGCGGCGAACGGCGATGGTACCGCGCTCCCCGGCGGCACGCGGGACGCGAACTGGAACTTCGAGCCGACCTTCGCGCCGCGCGCTTCGGGGGGCTACTTCTGGGCGGTCTTCACCTCGCGCCGCGTCTACGGCAACGAGCTCACGGGCCCCGCGAGCGAGGTGAAGCAGCTGTGGGTCACGGCGATCGACGTCAACGCTCGCCCCGGCCAGGACCCGAGCCACCCGGCCTTTCGCTTGCCCGGCCAAGCCGGCAACTCGCTCAACCTGCGTGGCTTCTGGGCGCTCGACCCGTGCAAGTCCGACGGTCAGTCGTGCGGCGACGGCTCCGAGTGCTGCGGCGGCTTCTGCAACGCTTCGGGTGATGCCGGTGCCCTCTCGTGCTCCTCGGTGCCGAGCTCGTGCAGCCGCGACGGCGACCGATGCACGACGGCGGCCGACTGCTGCAGCGCGGGCGCGAGCTGCATCGCGAACACGTGCTCCGCGCCGGCGCCGCGCTGATCGGCGTGCCGCCGCGGGCGCATGCCCTCACCTTCGGAGACGGTGCTCGAAGCGACAAGACTCATGGCCCTTCGAGAGGAGCCTCTCGAGGGGCAAGAGCTCGTAGCGAGGGTTCAGCGTGCGGAAGGTCTCGGTCTCGAGTCGGTGGATGACGTCGGAGCAGAGCTCGGGCGCCCCGGCGGCGGCCTTCGCGAAGGGGCAAGCGGTCTCGCAGCGCGTCGCGCTCGTCTCGTCCACGGCGGTCCAATGGCCCGTGACGCCGAACACGCGGTCCTCCCAGTCTTGAATGGCCGCGAGGGAATCCATGCGCTCTGCATCGACCCCGAGACGCGCGGCTACGCGCGGTGCACGCCAGCGCCCGTAGCGCTCGGCGAGGGTGCGTGCGAGGTCGAGGAGGCGCGTGGACCCGAGCTTCTTCTCTTCCGCGACCGCGTGAAAGAAGCCTTGCACGGCCTTCACGATCACCGCGCGGGCGACCGGGTCACGCTCGGCGCGGAACGCGAGCTCGTAGAACGCACGCTCCACGACGGTGGGCTCGACCGCGGGCGTGCTCACGGGCTGGTTCCGCCGAGGCCGCCGTAGAGCGCGTCGGCGAGGGCGAAGTTCACCGCTTCGAGCTCTTGGTACGCGACGCGGATCGTCGCGCCGTTGCCCTTCGCTTCGAGCGCATGGCGCAAGCGATGGGCAGCTTGCTTGGCGCGCTCGAGCTCCTCCTCGGAGACGAGCTGCGCGTACCCTTCGAGCGCTTGCTCGGTCGTGTGCAAGAGCGCCTCGGCCTGGTTGTGGAGCTCGGCCTGCGCGCGCCGGTCTTCGTCGCCCTTGCGGTTCTTCTCTGCCTCGGCGACGCGCGCCTCGACCTCTTCTTTCGACAGGCCGCTCGACGGCTGAATCCGAATCGCTTGGGCGCGGCCCGTGCCGAGGTCTTTCGCGTCGACGCTCACGACGCCGTTCTCGTCGATGCGGAAGGTGACTTGGATCATCGGCAGGCCGCGCGGCGCCGGCGGGATGCCCGTGAGCTCGAAGCGGCCGAGGCTGCGGTTGTCGGCGGCCATGGGGCGCTCGCCTTGCAGCACGTGCACGGGGACGAAGGGCTGGTTGTCGACGCTCGTCGTGAAGATCTCGCTCTTTTCGCAGGGCACGGTCGTGTTGCGCGGGATGAGCGGGGTGAACACGCCGCCGCCGGTCTCGACGCCGAGCGAGAGCGGCGTGACGTCGAGCAGGAGCACTTCGAACTCGTCGCCGCCGCCGAGCGCAGCACCTTGGAGCGCGGCGCCGATCGCGACCACCTCGTCGGGGTTCACGCCTCGGTGCGGCTCCTTGCCGAAGAACGTCTTCACCGCGCGCTGCACGGCAGGCATGCGGGTCATGCCGCCCACGAGCACCACGTTCTGCACGTCGGCGGGGGCGAGGTGCGCTTGGGCGAGCGCGTCGCGGCAGGGCCCGAGCGTGCGCTCGACGAGATCGGCGGTCAGCTGCTCGAGCTCCGTGCGCGTCATCGTGCGCACGAGGTGAATGGGCTCGCCGCCTTTGCCGAGGCCGATGAAGGGGAGGTTCACCTCGGTTTCGAGCGACGAGCTGAGCTCGTGCTTGGCGCGCTCGGCCGACTCGCGGAGGCGCTGGAGGGCCATCGGATCTTTTCGCAGATCGACCGCGTTTGCCGCCTCGTACTCCTCGGCGAGCTTGCGCACGATGCGCTCGTCGAAGTCTTCGCCGCCGAGATCGCAGTCGCCGGAGGTGGACTTCACATGGAAGACGCCGCCCGTGATCTCGAGCACGGTGACATCGAACGTGCCGCCGCCGAGGTCGTAGACGACCACGCGCTCGGAGCCCTCTTTCTCGAGGCCATACGCGAGCGCCGCGGCGGTGGGCTCGTTGAGGATGCGCTTCACCTCGAGGCCCGCGATCGCCCCTGCGACCTTCGTGGCTTGGCGCTGAGCGTCGTCGAAGTACGCGGGCACCGTGATCACCGCCTCGGTGACGGTCTCGCCCAGGACCGCCTCCGCGGTCTCGCGCATCTTGATGAGCACCTCGGCGCTGATCTCGGCGGGCGAAACCGTGCGGTCGCCGAAGCGCACCCACGCGTCGCCGTTCGGCGCCTCGACGACTTCGTACGCCACGCGGTCGGCCGAGCGCCTCACTTGCGGATCGTCGAACTTGCGCCCCATGAGGCGCTTCGCTGCCGCGATGGTCTGCCGCGGGTTCGTCACCGCTTGACGCCGAGCCGCTTGCCCCACGAGGCGATCGCCGTTCTTCGCGAGCGCCACCACGGAGGGGGTGGTGCGTGCGCCCTCGCTGTTCGGCAGCACGCGCGTCTCGGTCTTGCCGCCGCCACTCCGCTCCACGATCGCGACGCACGAATTCGTCGTGCCGAGGTCGATGCCGATGATCTTGCCCATGCGCCTTCCCGGCCTGTCAGTGTCGCCAACTCTGGCGGAAACTGCGAGCCGAAAGCGGCGGCCTTACCGGTGGTTTTTCAGGCGCTTTCGTCGGTGGCGGAATCCCCGGGGCCATCGAAGAGCGTGACGACCGCGCGGAGCGCGTCGCTGGAGCCGACCACGAAGACCACGTCACCGGGGGCAAAAGGCTCGTGGGGGTCGAGGGGGTCGCGAAGCTTCCCGTCGCGCTCGAGGCCGACGACGAGGGCGCCCGTGCGGCTCTGGAGCTGCAGCGCCACGGGGGATCGGCCGATGACCGCGCTCCCGTCTCGCACGAGCACGCTCTCGAGCTTCAAGCGCGCGAGCGGCTCGTGAGCGCCCATGCGCAGGCGCGGCAGGGTCTGCTTGCGCTCGCTCGTGAGGGTCTCGGCGCGCACCTGGCGGAGGCGCTCTTCGACGACGTTCCGTGGCGTGGTCGTCCAGCGCAGCATGCGGGCGATGACCTCGACGGCGCCCTCCACCTCCTCGGCGACGACGTCGCTCGCGCCGAGCTCCAAGAATCGCGCGCGCTCGGAGAGGTAGCGCGTGCGCACCAAGATCGGCACCTCGGGGGCCACGCGGCGGAGCGTGTCGACGATGC
>CAIOHM010000141.1 GCA_903858055.1 uncultured delta proteobacterium | reverse complement strand
GGCACCGCCGTCGTGCGCGGGCCGCTCCTTTCGCCACGAAGAGTTACCAATGGCTGCTGAACTCAAGATCACCCAAGTCAAGAGCACCATCGGCGTGCGTCACCAAGACGTGACCACGCTCAAGGGTCTCGGTCTTCGCGGGGTAGGCTCGATCGTAGTCGTGAAGAACACGCCGTCGTTTCGTGGCGCCGTGAAGAAAGTCCTCTATCTCCTCAAGGTCGAAGACCATGGCTAACATTCTCTCGAACCTCCGCGCTCCGGAGGGTTCAACGACCGGCAAGAAGCGCCTCGGCCGCGGTGTCGGTTCGGGCCTCGGCAAGACCTCCGGTCGCGGTCAAAAGGGTCAGTACGCGCGTACGCGCGGCTTCAAGCCCCACTTCGAAGGTGGCCAGACCCCGATGCACCGTCGTCTCCCGAAGCGTGGTTTCACGCATGAGGGTGTCGAGGTCGAGCTCGTGAGCCTCGAATCGCTCGAGAAGGCCTTCGAGGCCGGCTCGAAGGTCGACCACGCGGCGCTCGTCGGGAAGGGCCTCATCTCCCGCACCTGCGAGAGCTACAAGCTCCTCGGCAACGGCGAGGTCAAGAAGGCGCTCCACTTCGTGGGCAAGGCGTCGAAGGGCGCTGCCAAGGCCATCGAGGCCGCTGGCGGCTCCGTGACGGTCTGAGCCGTTCGCGGCTCTGAAGCGAATGTCTCGCCTCCTCGCTCTCTTTACGTCGCCGAACCTCGTCGATGTGCGCCGCCGGGTGATCTTCACCCTGGCGGTGCTCGCGGCGTTTCGCATCGGCGTGTATGTCACGATACCTGGCGTCGACCGCTCGGTCATGCAGGCGCTCCTCGCGAAGCAGGGTGGGGGGCTCCTCGGCCTCTTCAACCTCTTCAGCGGCGGTGCGCTCGGCAACCTAAGCGTGTTCTCGCTCGGAATCATGCCGTACGTGAGCGCGAGCATCGTGATGCAGCTCCTCGGCATGGTCTACAAGCCGCTCGAGGAGCTTCGTCGCGAGGGCGAAGCGGGCATGCGCAAGATCAACCAGTGGACGCGCTACGGCGCGCTCGGCTTGGCGATCTTCCAGAGCCTCGGAGCTGCACTGCAGCTCGAGGGTTACAACGAGGCCGACATGGGCGGGCTCGGTGGCGCCGGTGACGTCGTTCTCCATCCGGGCTGGGGCTTTCGTCTCGCGACGATCCTCACGCTCACGACGGGCACGGCGCTCATCATGTGGATGGGTGAGCAGATCACCGAGCGCGGCATCGGCAACGGCACGTCGCTGATCATCTTCGCGGGTATCGTCACGGACATCCCAGGCGGGCTGATCGGCTACTTCCAGACGAACCAAGGCAACATTCAGCCTCTGGCCCTGGCCGCCGTCGCGACCATGATCCTCGCCGCTGTCGCCACCATCGTCTTCTTCGAGCGTGGCCAGCGCCGTATCCCGATCTACTACGCACGCCGCAGCGTCGGCCGTCGCGTGTTCGGGGCGCCTGCGGCCCACTTGCCGCTCAAGGTGAACACCGCGGGCACCATCCCGCCGATCTTCGCCTCCTCGCTGCTCATGTTCCCGGCCACGCTGGCGAACTACCGCATCCCGGGCATGGCCGCGATTCAGGGCATGCTGCAGCGTGGCGACTGGCTGTTCAACACGTTTTACGCCATCCTGATCATCTTCTTCTGCTACTTCTACACGGCCGTGACGTTCCAGGCCGTGGAGGTCGCGGACAACCTGAAGAAGCAGCAAGCGTTCATCCCGAACGTGCGCCAGGGCAAGGCGACGGCCGAGTACATCGACTACGTGCTCACGCGCGTCACCCTCGGCGGCTCGCTCTACGTCGCGGCGGTGTGCATCGTCCCGACGGTCTTCTCGGAAGCGTTCCGCGTGCCGTTCCGGTGGGGCGGGACCTCGCTCATGATCGTCGTCGGCGTCGCCCTCGACACCGCGAGCCAGCTCGAGGCGTACCTCCTCGCACGCGATTACGAAGGTGTCGCAGGCGGCGGCAGTGCAACTCGCCTTCGGGCGCGTGAGGTTACCCCATGATCCTCGTCTTCATCGGTCCTCCCGGGGCAGGGAAGGGCACCCAAGCCGCGAAGCTCACCAAGCGCTTCGGCATCCCGCAAATCGCCACTGGCGACATGCTGCGTGCTCGAAAGGCGGCAGGTACGCTCCCCCAGGACCTCGCAGAGATTATGTCGGCCGGCGGACTCCTCCCGGATTCTGCAGTCGTCGGGCTCATCCGCGATCGCATCGCGGAGCCGGACTGCGCGAAGGGCTTCATCCTCGACGGCTTCCCCCGCACCAAGGGACAGGCCGAGGCGCTCGACGCCATGCTGAAGGAGATTGGTCGCGACCTCGACCGCGTTCTTTTCCTGCAAGTTCCCGACACGCTCATCGTGGAGCGCATCGTCAACCGCCGCGTGTGCGTTTCCACTGGCGAAGTCTTCCACTTGATGTATAGTCCGCCGCCCCCGGGCCGTGAGGTCAAGCAGCGGGACGACGACACCGAGGAAAAGGTCAGGCGACGCCTCACGGAGTACGCCAACACTTTCCAAGCCCTCCGTCAACATTACGGTTCCCTCGTCCGCGAAGTCGACGGCACCGGAAACATCGAAGAAGTCTCCTCCCGCATTTCCCAGGCGATCGAAGCCTGACCGTCAAAGAAACGCACGCACCGTGATGTCCGATCCCCGTCAACCCAAAGAAGCCAAGGGCGACAAACTCGAATTCGAGGGTCGCGTCGAAGAAGCGCTTCCAAACGCGATGTTTCGCGTGAAGTGCGAAAATGGCCTTGTGGTTCTGGCGACGGTCAGCGGCCGCATGCGCAAGAACTACATCCGAATCCTCCCGGGCGACCGCGTGAGCGTTGAAGTCAGCGCTTACGATCCCTCCCGCGGTCGAGTCACTTTCCGCCACAAGTAATACGCTGCGAGTACGTCATGAAGGTTCGTCCCTCCGTCAAGAAAGTTTGTGACAAGTGCAAGGTCGTTCGGCGCCGTGGCGTCGTTCGCATCATTTGCGAAAACCCCCGCCACAAGCAGCGTCAGGGCTCCTGAGCCCCTCCTGCCTTCCACGAAGTTAAAGGTACCGAACGATGGCTCGTATCGCTGGTGTCGACCTCCCGAAGAACAAGGCGGTCGCTTACTCGCTGCCCTACCTCTACGGCGTTGGTCGTAAGCTCGCTCTCGTGATTTGCGAGCGCGCAAAGATCGACCCTGCCAAGAAGACCCTCGAGCTCAACGAAGCGGAAATTCGCCGCATTCGCGAGCTCCTCGAGACGGAGATCAAGGTCGAAGGTGACCTCCGCCGCGAGGTCCAAATGAACATCAAGCGTCTGATGGACCTCGGTTGCTACCGCGGTCTCCGTCACCGCCGCGGCCTGCCCGTCAACGGTCAGCGCACGCACACCAACGCGCGCACGCGCAAGGGTCCGCGCAAGGGCGTTCTCGCCCGCGCCAAGAAGGCCTGACCTTCTCAGTGAGGAATTGATCGCATGGCTACTGCGAAGACTGGCGCCGCTGCCAAGGGCAAGGCTCCCAAGAAGAAGATCAAGAAGAACGTCGCTGCGGGCATTGCCCACATCCAGAGCACGTTCAACAACACCATCGTCACGATCACCGACGTCAACGGCAACGCCGTGGCGTGGTCGTCGGCCGGCTCGCGCGGCTTCAAGGGCTCGCGCAAGAGCACGCCCTTTGCCGCGCAACTTGCGGCCGAAGAGGCGGGTCGTCGTGCGATGGAGCACGGTATGCGCTCGGTCGCGATTTTCGTGAAGGGCCCTGGCGCCGGTCGCGAGAGCGCGCTCCGCGGCATCCAGTCCGTCGGCTTCCGCGTCACGCTCATCCGTGACGTTACGCCCATCCCGCACAACGGCTGCCGTCCCCCGAAGCGCCGCCGCGTCTGATTACGCGGATACTCCTTGTTTGTCGGGGACGTTCGCGCTAGGCGCGACCCCCCTTGTCGCCGCCACCGAGGCGGCCCTGCCGTAGGTTCATCATGGCACGTTACGTTGGTCCGGTTTGCAAGCTCTGCCGGCGAGAGAACATGAAGCTCTTCCTCAAGGGAGAGCGCTGCTATTCCGATAAGTGCGCGGTCACGAAGCGCCCCTACCCGCCCGGCCAGCACGGTCAGGCGCGCCAGAAGCTCTCGGAGTACGCGGTGCGTCTCCGTGAGAAGCAAAAGGTCCGTCGCGTGTACGGCCTCGTGGAGCGTCAGTTCCAGCGCTACTACGTCGAGGCGACCCGTCGTCAGGGGCGTACCGGCGAGGAGATGCTCGGCCTGCTCGAGCAGCGCCTCGACAACGTCGTCTACCGCATGGGCTTCGCTACGACGCGTGCGGAAGCGCGCCAGGTCGTCAAGCACGCGCACGTGCTCATCAATGGCAAGCGCGTCGACATCCCGAGCTACGCCGTCCGCAAGGGCGACAAGATCGAGCTTCGCGAGGAGAGCCGTCAACTCGCCCTCGTGCAGAAGGCCCTTCAGTTCGCCGACAGCCGCCCGACGCCCTCGTGGCTCGAGGTCGACAAGGCCACTCTCTC
>CAIOHM010000140.1 GCA_903858055.1 uncultured delta proteobacterium | reverse complement strand
GCTACGTCGCGCTCTCGCAGGCGCTCAAGCGGGAGGGCGTGTGATGGCTCAGGTTCTCGAGGCCCTCGTCCGCGAGGCGGAGCGACGCTCGGCCTTGCTGCCGCCCTTTGCACCGCGCCCAGGCGAGGGACGCCGCGAGCGGTTTCTCCAGGCATTCTCCGATGCGTCGCGCATGCACGTGATCGCCGAGTTCAAGGCTCAGAGCCCGAGCCTCGGCGTCATCAACACGGGCGTCTCGCCGGAGGAGCAAGCGCGCCATTACGAGGCAGCGGGGGCGACCGCGATCAGCGTCCTCACGGAGCCGTCCCGCTTCGGCGGGAGCTTCGAGAACCTGACGCGCGTCTCGCGTGCCGTCGCCACGCCGACGCTCATGAAGGACTTCGTCGTCGACGAGCGTCACCTTGCGGAAGGCGCTCGCTGCGGGGCATCGGCGGCGTTGCTCATCGTCCGCTGCCTCACGGACGAGCGGCTCCATGCGCTCGCCGAGGCCGCGCGTGCGGTCGATCTCGCCGTCCTCGTGGAGTGTCACAACGAGGAAGAGATTCGCCGCGCCCTCGCCGTCGAAGAGGCGCTCATCGGCGTGAACAACCGAGACCTCGACACGCTCGTCATCGACAAGGCCACGAGCGAGCGCCTCTTGCCGCTCGTACCGCCCTCGCGCGTGGCCGTGGCCGAGTCGGGCTACGAAGGCCCCCTCGACCTCGCGCCGGTCGCACCCTATGCCCGCGCGGCGCTCATCGGCACCGCTTTCATGCGCGCCGAAGACCCGGCCGCGCTCGTTGCTTCCATCGCGGCCCTTCGCCGCTCCGCCTGAACGCCTCAAGGAGACCCATGCCTTCCAAAGCCGATCTCACACCACGCAAGGGGGCCTTCGGCGCCTACGGTGGGCGCTACGTTTCCGAGCTCCTCGTGCCCGCGCTCGACGAGCTCGAGGAGGCGCGGAAGACCATCGTGCGCTCCTCCTCCTTCAAACGAGAGTTCCGCGAGACCCTGCGCGAGTGGGCCGGTCGCCCCACGCCGCTCACCTACGTCGCGAACTTCTCGAAGTTGTGCAATCTGCAAGTATACCTCAAGCGAGAAGACTTGCTGCACGGCGGCGCCCACAAGACGAACAACGTCGTGGGGCAGGGGATCCTCGCCAAGCGCATGGGGAAAAAGCGCATCATCGCGGAGACCGGCGCGGGGCAGCACGGTGTCGCCACGGCGATGGTCGGCGCGCGCCTCGGCTTCGAGACCGTCGTCTACATGGGGGCGCGCGACGTGGAGCGCCAGGCGCCCAACGTGAAGCGCATGCAGCTCTGCGGCGCCACGGTCGTCCCGGTCGAGACTGGCTCGCAGACGCTCAAAGACGCCATCAACGAGGCGCTCCGCGACTGGACGGCGAACCTCGAGAACACGCACTACCTGCTCGGCACGGTGTGCGGCCCGGACCCGTTCCCGCGCCTCGTGCGTGACTTCCACCGCGTCATTGGCAAGGAAGCGAAGCAACAGTGGGGCGACCGCGTGGGCGGCCTCCCGCGCGCCGTCGTCGCGTGCGTGGGCGGCGGATCGAACGCCATCGGCATCTTCAAAGCGTTCGAGAAGGACCGCGAAGTCGACCTCGTCGGCGTCGAGCCCGGCGGCCACGGCCTCGAGTCGGGCGAGCACGGGGCCACGCTCTCGAAGGGCACGGTCGGTCTCTTGCATGGTGCACGCACCAGCGTGATGCAAGATCCCTTCGGTCAAATCCTCGAGCCGCACAGCGTCGCCGCGGGTCTCGACTACCCGGGCGTTGGACCCGAGCACGCGTACCTCCGTGACATCGGCCGCGCACGCTACGAGTGGGCGACCGACGACGAGGCCATCGAGGCCTTCGAGACCCTCGCGCGCACCGAGGGCATCATCCCGGCCTTCGAGTCCGCGCACGCGATCGCCTACGCCATGAAGGCCGTGAAGCTCGGTCACTACGAGCCCGGCGCGCGCATCCTCATCAACTGCTCGGGCCGCGGCGACAAGGACCTCGACACCTACCGCAAGCTCTACGGGCACCGCATCGGCGGCGGCGTGAGCGGCGCGAAGGGAGCGCACGCGTGAGCCTCGTCCATCTTCAAGAAGCGTTTCGCGCGAAGAAGCACCACCTCAGCGCGTTCCTCGTCCTCGGTGATCCCACGCTCGAGGTGAGCTTCGAGCTCGCCAAGAAGGCCATCGAGCTCGGTGCGACCATGCTCGAGGTCGGCATCGCCTACGGAGACCCCTCCGCCGACGGTCCTGCGATCCAGAAGGCGAACCTGCGCGCCATGGCGGCCGAGGCGCACACGGAGGCGGCCTTCGGCGTCATGCGGCGCATCCATGAGGCGTTCCCGCACGTGCCGATGAACCTGCTCGTCTACGGCAACCTCGTGCACGCGCGCGGCTTCGAGCGCTTCGTGGACGAGGCGCTCGCGGCCGGTGCGAGCTCGCTCCTCGTGCCGGACATCCTCTTCGAAGAAGGCGAAGAGCTCCGTGCAGTCTGCAAGGCAAAGGGACTCGGGCACGCGGAGCTCGCAGGGCCGCTCACGACGCCAAAGCGCCTAGTGCGCCTCGCGAAAACGATCGACGCGTACCTCTACCTCGTCGCTTTTCAGGGCGTGACCGGCGCCCGCACCGGCGGGGGCGATGCGATCGGCGAGCTCGTCACCCGAGTCTCCGCAGGCGTCGACGTGCCCGTGTGCGTGGGCTTCGGTCTCTCGAGCGGCGAGCAAGTCGGCAAGGTCTTCGACTCGGGCGCGCGCGTCGCGGTCGTCGGCTCCTACCTCGCCAACGCCATCGAGGCGGGCGTGAACGCGGGACCGATCGGCGACGGTCGTCACGTCGTCGAATCGTTCGCGAAGGCCTTCGCTCCGCTCGCGGAGACGGCGAAGCGCTACGGTTGATCCGCACGGCTTTCGCTCGAACGGCAGGCTCTCGTCGTCGCTCCGCTGCGGAGGGTTCGCGCTTTCGCGAGCCTGCTGCTAGGTAGCGCGCGTGCGCCACATCGCCCGTTGGGACCTCGACAAGACGTACTTGCGAACGGAGTTCGACACCGTGCGCCAGCTCGTCCGCACGGCGCTCGAGCGCCCCGACGAGAAGCGCACGAACCCCGGTGCGGCGACGGTCATGCGCGAGCTGGCGCGCGCCGGGAGCATGGTGCACATCCTCTCGGGCTCGCCCGAGCAGATGCGCTCGCGCATCGAGGCGAAGCTCGCGATCGACGGCGTGCGCTACGAGAGCCTCGTGCTGAAGCCGAATTTGCAGAACATCCTGCGCCTTCGCTTCCGCGCGGTGAAAGATCAGCTCGGCTACAAGCTCTCGGCGCTCCTCGCAGCGCGCGCGGCCGAGCAGAACAAGACCGGTCCGCTCCCCGTCGAGACCCTCTTCGGCGACGACGCCGAGGTCGATGGCTTCGTGTATTCCGTCTACGGCGCGATCGTCTCACGCACGATCGATCTCGATGTCGTGGTTGCCATTTGTCAGGCCGGAGAGGTGTACGCGGACACGCGCGACCAGATCCTCGCGTCCGCGCAGAGCCTCCTGCGCGCGCCGGCCGTCGAGCGCATCTTGATTCACCTCGAGAGCCGCACGCCGCCGAGCGAATTCGAGGAGTTTGGCTCGCGACTCGTGCCGTTCTTCAACTACGCGCAGGCCGCTTTCGTGCTGCTCGCCGACGGTCGCTTGGACGGCGACGGAGCCCTTCGCGTGTGCGCGGAGCTCGCGGTCGATCACCACTTCGATTGCCACGCGCTCGCGAAGAGCCACGCGGAGCTCGCGCGCCGCAACGCCTTGCCACGGCCCATTGGCGAGCAGCTCGCGGCCTCCGTGGGCGCGCTCGCGCTTCGCGGCGTCGCCGAGACCGAGATGAAGCACATGGTCGAGGCCATCGTGCGCGCGGAGAGCGCGTCGCCGCCCACGTACCAGGAGCGCCCCTGCACCCTCGACTGGGTGGCGCGCGCGAAGCGAAAGCACAAGAAAAAAGCCTGAGCGCGCGGGCGATGCGCGTCGCGCGGATCGGCCGCGAGGATAGGGGGGCGGGGCGATCGGCGCACGCGACGGAGGGATCGGCCACGGCGATAGGGGGTCGGGGATCGGCGCACGCGGCAGACGGATCGGCCACGAGGATAGAGGGATCAGGGACCGGGGCACGCGGCGGACGGATCGGCCACGGCGCGGCTACGGTCAGCTCCGCTCCGTTGGCCTCGCACCGTTGGCGGTCATGCGTCGTCCGCGCTCGCCCTCTCCGTCCGCGAGGGATCATCGGCGAGGCCGGCCTCCGCTCCGTGCCCGCAGCCCCGCCCGCTGGCCTCTCGAACGTGCGTCGAGACGGAGAAGGAGAAAGGGAGAGAAAGAGAAAGGGAGAAGAGGGGGAGAGCGCGCGAAGAACGGCGCGAACGCGCGAGTCCGCGATTGCCGCGCGGGCGACGGGATCATCGCCCAAGAGCGGAGCAGACGGTCGCGCGAACGGCCCGAAGCTAGGCCGGCTACCGCAGCCGTACTCCATGTACGGCGAGGACAGCCGCCCGACGATTCGGGCCGTGCAGCCGACCGGCTGCGTAGCGATCAGACGTCGAATTCGCCCTTCGTGAGCAACTCGTTCACTCGCCAAAGAAAGCCGTTGGCGGCGACGCCGTCGACGATGCGGTGGTCGTAGCTGAGGGCCATGTACATGACCGGATGAATGGCCATGACGTCCTCGCCGTGGGGTCCCTCGATCACGACGACGCGCTTCTTCGTCTCGCCCATGCGGAGGATGCCCACGTTCGGCTGGCTGATGATCGCGCCACCGAAGAGGTTGCCCTTGAGGCCGGGGTTCGTGACCGAGAACGTTGCGCCGGAAAGGTCGTCGATCGTGACCTTGCCGCTCTTCGCGCGCTTGGCGAGCTCGTCGATGGTGCGCACGATGCCGCGCACGCCG
>CAIOHM010000139.1 GCA_903858055.1 uncultured delta proteobacterium | reverse complement strand
GCGGACTCGCCCTCGCTCGCCGAGTCGTTGGCGACGATGCGTGAGCGTGTGCTCGCGAGGCTCGAGGCGGTGTTCCCGTTCTTCACGCGGCACCTCATCGTGGTCGACTCGCTCCACGACGGCCTCCCGCTCTGGGATTACCGAAGCGGCACGCGTCTGCCGATTCAGCGTCTCAGCGCAGGGCTCGCCGCGCCCGAACCGATGCCCGTGCGCTGGCGCGTGGGCTACCGAGGTCTCGACGGGCTCACCCCGTGGTACCGCTCGCTCTTCGTGAATCGCGGCGGGCACTGGGTCGTCGACGCGCGAGCGGCCGCGCGATTCGGCGCCGAAGAGCCCTTCGTCGCGGCGGGCGTGGTCGGGCATGCACTGCGACGCGCGTACCCGCAGAAAGACCACGTGCTCGCCCCGTGGAAGTCACGCTGACGGGGCTCCGCACGCAGCCCGAGGTCGGGGGCGCTACTGACGCCAGTACGACGCGCTGTCGTCGAGGCGAGCAGGCGGCGGTGTCGTGCCGGGAACGCACGCGTAGTGCGAGAAGTCCGATACGCCGGCGCTCGCGAGCACGTCCTCGTCGTAGACCGCGCTCCCGTTCGCCATGGCTGCGCGCCCGGTGAGCAGCGCCATCGTCGCGTCGACGATGATGTCGGGCTTTCGCCAAAGCGTGGGGTCTCCGAGGTGGTTCCCGATCACCGCCTGGCTCTCGACCATCGTGACGGGCCACAGCGCGTGCGCCTTCACGCCGTCGAGCCCGTGCTCCGCGGCGATCCCCTCGACCACGAGGGTCATGCCGAACTTCGAAATCATGTACGCCGTGCGGTTCTTCGTGCAGTCGCTGGTGAGCGGCGGAGCCATGTTGATCACGTGACCGCCGCCGCGCGCGAGCATCTGCGGGATCGCGTGGTGTGCGCACAGGAACGAGGCGCGCGCGTTCACGCCCATGACGAGGTCGAAGCGCTTTGCGGGTGTTGCCGTGATCGGCGCCCAATAGAGCGCGCCCGCGTTGTTGATGAGGATGTCGGTGCCCCCGAGCTCGCGCTTCACCGTGGAGAAGAGCTCTTCGACGGCCGCGTCGTCGCGCACGTCGACGGCTTGCATGTACGCGCGCCCACCGCGGGCGCGGATGGCCTCTTGCACCTCACCGAGCGTGCCCGGTAGCCGCGGATTCGGATCCACGGTCTTCGCGGCGAGGACCACGTGAGCGCCCTCGTCTGCGAAGCGAATCGCCAGCGCGCGGCCAATCCCGCGTGAGGCACCGGTGACGACGACGACCTTGTCTTGAAGCTCTCCCATGCGTGACCCCTTTCGACGAGCCGTCGTGCACTGTACCTTCCCCCGCGTGACTCTCCACGTCTCTGCACCGACCCGCCGCCAACAGCTCGAACGGCACCTGGCCTCTGCCCTCGCGGGCGAGTCGCCGATGCCGCTCTTCGAGCTCCTTTCGCGGCACGGCCGCCTGCCGGCGGGGCCTATCAACTCCGGCTTGCTCGAGGAGTGGGGGGCGATGACCTCCGACGGCGACGACGAGCTCGAGCGCTTCCTGCGCAGCATGGGGGAGCTCGACGCCGAGGCCGCGCAAGGCGGAACGGCCTACGAATTCCTCCCGGTGGCAGCGGTCCTCGCGCTTGGAACGCGCGCCGCGCGGCACCCCGATCGCCGCGAGAAGCTCTTGCGCTGGCTCCACGCGCGCGCGGACGACCTGCGCTACCGCGTGCGCGAGGCGGTCATCGAGGCTCTCTGCCGCGTGGGGGAGCGCTCGCCGGAGGACCTCGTGCACCGCAGCGCCGCCTGGATGGACGGCTTCTTCCACGGCGCCGCGGTCTTGCGCGCGCTCGCCGACGATCGCGTGATCGACCGCATCGACGACACGGGCATCCTCGTCGAGCGCGTCGACGCTGCGCTCTTGCTGTGCGACAGCTCGAACCGCGCGATGAGCCGCTACCCGGGCTACAAGGAGCTCATCGCGACGCTGGCGGCGGTCTCGCCGCGCCTCGCGAAGCGCTTCGGCTCGCCCGTGCTCAAGACCTTCGAAGGCTACGCCGGCTCGAGCAAGCCCGAGGTGCGCGAGCTCGTCGTGGCGCTCGCGAAGGCCACGAGCCAGGTGGGCCGCCAGAAGGAAGAGGCGCGCCAAATGAAGAAGACCCTCGAAGCGACGGCGAAGAAGCCGCGTGACCCGCGGGCCGAGAAGGGCCCCACGCGCCAGCGGTCGAAGAAAGGCGGCTGAGCCGCGGGCTCACTCGTCGTCGGAGGCGCGGCGACCGTCCGTGGCGCGTCGGCCTTCGGGTCGCGAAAAGAAACGTCGGTCGATGCCCGAGCGCCGCTCGGTGCGCCGCTTCTCGTCGGTCGTGGTGGCTTCCTTCGTGACGCGGGCAGGGGCGGGGGGCGCGCTTTCGTTTCGGGTGGCCATCGCCGCAGCACGACACGCGGGCGCGCCTGGGCCAACTTTTTGGCCGCGCCCTGACGATTTCCTCGTTTCGCGACAACTTCATGCAACCGTTTACATTTCCGTGACAACGACGCGATGCGTAGCGGCCAAGGTGCCGGCCATGCACGCGATCCTCTGTGCCACCTATTTCGCCGTCCTCTTGCTCCTCGCGTCGTACGGGATCCACCGTTCGCACCTCGTGTTCACCTGCCTGCGCTATGCGCGTCGCCTCCGCGAGTGGGCCTCCGTGAAGCCGCTCAGCTCGACCGACATCACGGGCGGCCGCGAGCTCCCGCACGTGACGGTGCAGCTCCCGCTCTTCAACGAGGCGACCGTGGCTCACCGCCTCCTCGACGCGGCGGCGGCGTTCGAATACCCGCGCGATCGCCTGGAAATCCAGGTGCTCGACGACTCGACGGACGAGACCCGCGCGCTCGTGAAGGCGCACGTGGCGCGCATCCGCAAGAGCGGCGTCGACATGCAGTACATCCACCGCACGGACCGCGTCGGCTACAAGGCCGGCGCCCTCGACGCGGGCCTCAAGGTCGCGAAGGGCGAGCTCGTCGCGATCTTCGACGCGGACTTCATCCCGCCCGCGGACTTCCTCCGCAACGTGGTGCCCCACTTCGACGACGCGGGCATCGGCATGGTGCAGACGCGCTGGGGTCACCTGAACCGCTCGCACTCGCTCCTCACCGAGGTCGAGGGCCTCATGCTCGACGGCCACCACCTCGTCGAGAACCGCGCGCGCATGGCGGCGGGCTGGCTCTTCAACTTCAGCGGCACGGGCGGCATGTGGCGCCGTCAGGCCATCGACGACGCGGGCGGCTGGCAGCATGACACGCTCACGGAAGACCTCGACCTCAGCTACCGCGCGCAGCTCGCGGGCTGGAAGTTCGTGTACCGCAGCGACGTCGTCACGCCGGCGGAGCTCCCGGAAGACGTCTCGGCGTTCCGCGCGCAGCAGTACCGTTGGGCGAAGGGAACCGTGCAGACCTCACGCAAGCTCCTGAAGCGCGTGCTCACGAGCGACCTCACCTTCTCGCAGAAGCTCGAAGCGTTCTTCCACCTCACGCCGCACTTTGCGTACCCGCTGATGGTCACGCTCAGCGTGCTGCTCCTCCCGGCGCTGATTCTCATGCCCGCCACCAACGTGAAGATGATGGCGCTCATCGACCTCCCGCTCTGCATCGGCACGACGGGCTCGCTCATGGCCTTCTACGCCATGGCCGAGAGCGCCCAGGGCCGCTCGCGCAAGCACGCCATCAAGCACATGCCCGCGCTCATCGCACTCGGCGCCGGCCTCGCTCCGCACCTCACGCGCGCCGTGTGGGACGGCATGACCTCGATGGCCGGTGAGTTCGTTCGCACGCCCAAGAAGGGCACCGCGAGCGGCCGTTACCGCGCGCGCGCCGACTGGCCGTGGCTCGAGGCAGGGCTCTCGCTCTTCTCGCTCGTGAGCACCGTGGCGTCCGTCACCACGGGCCACTGGTTCGCGACGCCCTTCGCCGCGCTCTTCGCGTTCGGCTACGGCTGGGTGGCCTCGCTCGTCGCGCTCGAGCAAGCCGCGCGCGTCCGTGCCACGGCCCACCTGCGCACCCCGATGCCTGTCGCCCGCGCCGCGGCCGGTACGGCTTCCAAGGAGAGCGGCGAAGTCGCAGCCTGAAAATTCGCAGGCTCGGCATTCGCAGGCGGAGGCGGTGGCGCAGGCCATCGCCTTCGTCTCATTTCGGTGTACACTTGTGCAGGTTCCGCGGCCGCTGGGCCCGGCTCTCACGAGGTTTTCATGACGCGCGCCGAAATCGTCCAGACCATCTACAACCGCGTCGGTGCCTTCTCGAAACGCGAGGCGACCGACCTCGTCGAGCTGGTCTTCGAGACCATGAAAGAGACCCTGGAGCGCGGCGAGCGCATCAAGGTGAGCGGCTTCGGCAACTTCGTGCTTCGCGACAAGCACACGCGCGTCGGGCGAAACCCGCAGACGGGCGGTGCGCTGGAAATCCCCGCACATCGCGTGCTTACGTTCAAGCCGAGCGTGCTGCTCCGTGAGAGCGTCAACGGCGGAAAAGGTGCCGCATGAGCAGCGAAGCAACGTCGAGCGCCTCGCTCTTCGAGAAGCACTTCTACCGCGTCGGTGAGGTCGCGAAGATCGTCGGCGTGGAGCCTCACGTGATTCGGTACTGGGAGCGGGAGTCACGCATCGTTCGCACGAAGAAGAACGGGGCCGGGCAGCGTGTCTTCTCGCGCCGCGACGTGGAGCGCCTCGTGGCTCTGAAGCAGCTCGTGTACGGCGAGGGCTACACGCTCACGGGCGCCGTGCGCCAGCTCGCACTCGGTCGCAAGGTCGAGGAAGGGCAGGCGGAAGAGGCGGTCCAGCTCGAGCTCCGCAGCGCCGTCGAGGCCGAGGCGGCGCCGCAGGTTCGCAGCGAAGGGCTCCTCCGCAGCCTCGAGTCCACGCGCGCCGATCTCGTCGAGTTCCTCGCGTGGCTTGGTGCCGGCGGTGAGGCCGCACCGGAGGCGGACGTGCATCATGTCGTCCCTGCGCGTCGCCACGAGCGCACCGGCGTGGGCGCCTCGCGCTGAGGCGACCGCGCGAAGTCCCGCGCGGCGGAATCGACCGCGGGCGTGACGCTCTGCCGCACCGTTTTCCTCGCGGCGGTGGTAGGGACGCGCCGTCGCCGATGCGTTCCTTTCCTCTCCTCCCGGTTCTGCTCCTCGTGGTTCCTGCCGTGGCCCGTGCCGAAGACGCGGCTCCTGCACCGTCGACGACGACGTCTGCGCCGAAGGCGAGCGACGGCGCGTCGTCGTCCGAGGCCGATGCCGCGAACAAGGTGGTCGAGCCCATCGCCCCGGCGCTCGACGTTGCCGGCGATCGCGCGTTCCTCGGGCTCCTCGGCGCCGATCGGCAGAAGAGCGAAGATGGCGTGACCTACTCGGAAGACTGGTGGACGAAGTCGCGTCCGGTCTTCGAGATCCACGGCTACCTCCGCCAGCGCACCGAGCTCTTCTCGAACTTCACGCTCGGGCGTGTCGACGCGCCGGGTGCGAGCCCGTGGCTCTGGGCGCAGCCCGTCGACAACAGCTACACGGACGTGAACGGCCAAGACAACGCCGTGAGCCTCTGCGGCTCCGCCGACGCGAGCGGCAAGTACGCGCGCTGCAGCAGCTCGAGCCAAGTGGGCGCGAACATGCGCCTGCGCCTCGAGCCCGAGCTCCACATCTCGGACAACCTGCGCATTCGCACGCAGCTCGATCTCTTCGACAACCTCGTCTTCGGATCGACGCCCGACGCCTACACGCTCGCCGCCACGAGCGCGACGACCGCCGCCGGGAACCGCTACGCGCCGATCGCGCTCTTCTCGAACACGCAAATGCCGCCCACGGCGGGCTCGAACTCCCTCCGCAACTCGCTCGACGTGAAGCGCGCGTGGGCGGAGTACGCGACGCCGGTGGGGCTCCTGCGCTTCGGCCGCATGCCGTTCCACTGGGGCCTCGGCATGGTGTACAATGCAGGCAATCGGTTCGACTCCGACTGGCAGACGACCGTCGACCGCATCGCGTTCAGCACGGCGATCGCGCCGCTCGATTTGAACGTCGGTCTCTCGTACGACGTCATCGCCTCGGGCGCGATCGGGGCCTCCACGTCCTCGCTCGCGGGCGGTCAACCCACGGTGACCACGCCGGGTACCGTCGTCGGGCAGCTCTCCGCGTTCGTCGTGCGCCGCAAGCCGACGCAGGTCACGGGGCTCGCGCTCGCACGCGGCGAGGCGGTGTTCAACGTGGGCGCCCTCGCCACCTACCGCACGCAGGAGCTCGACTACCCGGTCGGAACCAGCCCCAGCAGCGCGCCAACGTCGTCGAGCACGGTCGCGAACGCGGGCCTCGAGCGTCGCGACGCCTGGCTCGTCACACCGGACGTGTGGATGCAGTTCCTCTGGCGCAAGCTGCGCATCGAGGCGGAAGTCGCCGCGAACCTGGGCGCGATCGGCGCGCCGCCGAGCGCGACCGTGACCACGCCCACGCTCACGGTCCGTCAGTTCGGCTTCGTCTCCGAGACCGACTTCCGCGCCGTCGACGACAAGCTCCGCCTCGGCTTCGGCTTCGGCTACGCGAGCGGCGATCCGTGGGTGCAGTCGCTTCAGCCCGCGAACGGCTGGGACACGCGTCTCGACGGCGGGGCGAGCCCCATGTCGACCTTCCGGTTCCACCCAGACTACCGCGTCGACCTCATCTTCTTCCGCCATCTGCTCACGCGCGTCGAAGGGGCGTACTTCTTCCGCCCCAGCGTCGACTACGACTTCCTCCGCCAGGCGAACGGCCAGAAGCTCGGCGGCGGTCTCGCGGTCGTCTGGTCGCGCGCGAGCGAGTTCGTGCAGGCGCCCGGCCACGATCGGGACCTCGGCGTCGAGCTCGACCTTCAGCTCACGTACCAGGCGAAAGACGGCTCGTTCAACGACCGCCTCGACCGCCAGGGGGGCTTCCACGCCACGCTCCAGTACGGCGCGTTCTTCCCGCTCGGCGGTCTGGGCTACCTGCCCAACGACGACAGCGGCAACGCGCGCCCGAGCTCGGTCAACCTGAGCACGTCGACCGCCCAAACGTTGCGTTTGCTGCTCGGCGTTTCGTTCTGAAGCCTCGGGAGCGTGGCGTCGGGCAGCTGAGCATTCAGGTCTTGTGCCTTCGTCAATTGTAACGATGCCGGCAGCTCCTTCGGCGCATCTTTCAGGAATGCGTGCTAGCCTTCGCCTCTCGGAGGACCGCGTCACATGGGCACCGTGCTCGTCGTCGAAGATCAAAAAGCCATGCGCTCGACCATGGCGGCGATGCTGCGTGGCGCGGGGCACGAGGTCGCCGAGTGCGCGACGTCCGCCGAAGCGCTGAACCTTCACGCGCGTACGCCCTTCGAGCTCGTGCTCACCGACCTGCGCCTCGACGGCGGCGACGGCCTCGGGCTCTTGCGTCGCTTGCGTGCGATGTCTGCGGCGCCCGAGGTGATCGTCGTCACCGCGTACAGCACGATCGAGAGCGCGGTCGAGGCCATGCGCACAGGCGCGTTCGACTACCTGCCCAAGCCGTTTTCCCCGAGCGAGCTCTCGGTTCGTGTGGAGCGCGCGCTCGAGACCTCGCGGCTGCGGCGCGATGTGGTCGCGCTTGCCGCGGAGTTCCGCGATCGCTACCGCTTCGAGCACATCGTCGCGAAGTCGGCGCCGATGCGCGAGCTCCTCGGTCGTCTCGTACGGCTCGCGCCGCTGCGTCACGCGGTTTTCGTGTGTGGTCCAAGCGGCTCCGGCAAAGAGTTCATCGCGAAGGCCGTGCACGCGAGCGGTACGAAGCCCGCGCGCCCCTTCGTCGCGGTCGCCATGGCGGGCCGAAGCGAAGAGGCCATCGATGCCGAGCTCTTCGGGGTTGCGGGTGCCGTCAGCGCGCGGCGCGGGCTCCTCGAGGAAGTCGACGGGGGCACCGTGTTCATCGAAGAGGTGGCCGACCTCCCGCTCGGCACGCAAGCGAAGCTCGCGCGCTACGTCGAGACCTCGCAAGTC
>CAIOHM010000138.1 GCA_903858055.1 uncultured delta proteobacterium | reverse complement strand
GCTCGTGGTTCGAGCCGCCCTCGTGGACGCCGCCCAGAATCCGCTCGGGCTCTCGGACGCGAGCGTGAGCCTCGGCGTCGCGTCGTGCCTCGAGCGGGTTTCGAGCGGCTGCGGCGTCGCGTACTTCCGCCACGAAGCGTGCCTCGAAGCCTCCTGCGATAGCAACGCCGCATGCTTCGCGGCTGCGGCGTCCACGGTCGATGCGTGCCGGTCTGCAGCCCAGAGCGGAGCGTGCGCGGGCACCTACGCCGCAGCCTTCGCGGCCGGCGCGGGCGCGTGCACCGGTGCGGTCTCGACGGGCGGCGCTTCGCTCGCGGGCGACAACTGCCTCCCGACCGCCTCCGAGCGCGCGACCCTCACGGATGCGGGTTTTCGGACGTTCTTCCTGCGCGTGGCGTCGCAGTTCTGCGGCCCTTGAGCGGATCGCGCCACGCCGCGCTCTCCGCGCCGGCCGCGATGCGGGCTCGTGCGTTGCCGCGCCCAAAGGATCGCACGCCGCGTGTTGCGCGGGTGGCGCGCCGGGCGTGATCCGATACACTTCGAGCTTCAGGCGCCCGCGAGGCGTCTGACTTTTGGAGCAGAAGGGGATGCGCATGCTTCGCACGACGGCGCTAATGGGGGTGGGGCTCGTGATGGCGAGCCTCTTCGCGTGCACGAAAGAAGAGTCGTCACGCGCGACGGGGGGACCGGATCTCGGGTGCACCGATCCGACCTGCGGTGCCGGTGATGCGAGCGCTCAAAAGCCCGACGCGGCCGCGCCTCGTCCCGACGCCACGGCGCCGGTCTTCGACAACGACGGCGCGACGCCACCCTCGAACGGCGACGTGTTCGTGCCGCCCTTCGAGCGCGACACGGGCATCGACAACGGCGACGCCTCGCTCTCGCTCTTCGACGTGGCGCCCCCCTTCGACGCCCTGCCGCCCACGCCCGACTCGGGCGTGATCGTGCAGCCGCTGCCCGACACCACCGTCTGCCCGAACAGCACGACCGTTGCATTCCGCACGGATCTCCTCGAGGCCGTGGACGGCGACGCGGGCTCCGGCGTGCCCCCTGCGAGCCCGGCGTTCCGCACCGCGTGGCACAACGCCCAGGTCGCGAGCGGTCGCCCCGGTCCCGCGCTCGTCGTGCTCTCGAACTTCGGGAACCTCGCCGACGGCGGCACGCGGCGCATGCGTTTCGGCACGCCGGAAGGGCGCCTCGTCGGCGACAGCGCGACCGATGTGATCTTCTCGTTCGAGCGCCCGAGTGCGAACCCGCAGAACCCTGCGAACCCGTTCCTCGGGGCGTTCGTCGCGGAGAACACCACACGCGCCCGCGGCTCGGTGCTCGGGGCCAACGGCACCGCGACCGTGCTCCTGCGGTTCTCGCGCGCCGATCGCACGCGCTACGACATCCCGGTCGTGGGCGCTTCGCTCGACGCGTACATGCGCGCTGGGCTCGATGGAAAGTGCACGGGTCTCGACGTGGTCGACTTGGCGCTCGCGATCCCTGCGGCCGCCCTCACGGCGACGCTCGACGGGCAGCCGCTCTCGAGCCTCGTGGGCAACGCCGTCGCTCCTGACGCGGGCCTGCCGAGCTTCGCGATCGTCCACCTGAACGGCTTCGCGCCCGCCGCGAGCTTCGAGGAGGTGCCGTGATGAAGCCGCTCCGCAAGCTCTTCGCCCTCGCCCTGCTCGCCGTCTCCGTGCTGCTCGTGCTCGCGGGCTGCTCCTCGCCACCGCCGTCCGTCGACACGAGCGTGGACACCGCCGTCGTCGGCGTGCCCATCGGCCCCGACGGTCTTCAGACGAACGGGCTCATGCCGCCGCTCGTCACCTGTTGCCCTGGGTCGAACTGCTGCGACCCGAGCTGCGCCTACGACGACACCATCGACTCGTCGGTCAACGTGCCCGCCACGCTCTCGGTCTCGGGCAACGTGCTCTCGATCCCGGGGCACCGCGTGGGCAACCGCAATGCGCCTGCGTGCACGAACCAACGTGTCGATGCGCAAGACGCGCCCGTCGCGATCTTCAACGCGATGAGCCGCGACCTGCCGATGGGCTGGGGCACCAACACGTGCAAGCGCAGCGAGCGGCGCTGCAGCGGCTGGTGGCTGTGGGAGTCGTGCTGGGACGAGTGCGTGGAGTGGAAGTCGCGCTGGGACGAAGTGCGCGAAGGCACGAGCGACTACGTCTCGAACACGAACCTCGCTTCGGGCACGCTCGGTGCGAACGCCGTGCAGCCCGCGTGGGACCTGCGCAGCTCGACGAGCTGTTGGCAGAGCTGCTTCCTCTGGTGGTGCTGGACCGATTGCGCCACGAACACGTGGAACGAGCTCAGCTGCGATCGCAACCGCTACGAGGGGTGGAATGCGAGCTTCGGCACCTTCACGAGCTACGCCGCGAGCTACATGGGCACGCTCTGGAACAAGGGCACGGCGCCTGTGTGGGGCAACCCGGTGCAGTGGTCGCTGCAGAACGCCTACAACCGCGCGCGCGAGTACCAGCGCGCGAACCCGACGCACACGGTGGCGGTCAACCTCGTCGCCGACGACTACCCCTACGGCTGCGGCAACGACTTCTGGGGCGCGGTCAACGAGACCTACAACGCCTTCGTGCAGTGGCCGCGCGTGCAGACGAACGTCATCGGTCTCGGCGGCCTCTACTCGTATTGGTACATGGCGTATTACGGTTTCGGTGTTCAGTATTACATGGACCCGGCTGCCAGCGTCCGCAGCGACACGCTCCAAGCGATGAACTACGCGCGCGCGTGGTCGGACAAGTGGCAGTACCTGATCGCGCAGCCTTCGACGGGCGAGCCGATCGACATGAACACCTTCCGCTTCTACCTGAAGCAAGGCACGAACGAGTACCCGCTCTACCGCTTCGCGGATCGCTGGAGCTGCAACTGGAACGACGGCTACTGGATCGACTATCCCGAGGGTACGAGCGGCCGCCTCCGCGCGAACCTCTGCCCGCGCACCGAGCTCTGGGCGCAGCAAGCGCGGCCCACGGGCTTCGCGACCTACGACTGCATCGTCGAGCGCGACGCCGAGGCGACCTACGTGCGCACCGGTGACTTCGATCTCACGAAGTGCAACGCCGCCCAGCTCAAGGCGCGCGCGCTGCGCTTCGATTGGCAGAGCACGCTCCCGTGGAACAGCTACGTGCGCTTCCGCTTGCAGTTCTCGAACCGCCAAGCGGATCTCGCGAGCGCGCCCGCGTACGACTACTACGCGACGAGCTGGAGCGGGAACGCGAACGGGTGGGCCGATCTCTCGTCGATCACGAACCCGCCGAACTACCAGTGGGCTCGTCTCACGGCGACGCTCTACGCCTCGAGCGACACGTACCACCAGTACACGCCGCGCGTGAGCGGGTGGGATCTCACGTTCACCTGCGTCGACGCGTTCTAGTTCACGCTCTCCCCGCGAATGCTGGCGCTTCGGGGCGATTTCGGTAGCCTCGCAGCGTGCCGTCTCTTCGCCATGCCCTCGCGTACGCTTCGATCGCGTCGTGCGTTGCGCTGCGAGCGTCGGCGCAGCAAGAGACGGTGCTCTCCGCGCAGAACGAGGGTGGACTCGATGCGGAGTCGTTCCGTCTCCCGCTCGACGGTCACGCGATCCTCGACGTGGAGACCGCGCGTACGGCCGCGTGGTTCGACTTCGCGCTCCAGGTGATGGGGACCAAAGGGACCCTGCGCGTCAACCGGTTCAACGAAGGGGTGCTGCGCGGGCACAACGATCTCGTCGACGCGCGAAGCAGCGGGACCCTTCAGCTCACGATGCCGTTCTCGCGCTTCGAGGTGGGCGTCGGTGTGCCCGTCATCACCGACTCGACCCGGAGCAACGGCACGCTGCCCGACTTTGGAGGCCTCCGAGCCTCGCCGATCGAGCCAACCGGCGTCGGCGATCTGCGCGTGGCGGCGAAGTACGTGCTCTGCCCCGAGAACGCGTGCTGGCTCGGGCTCGCGGCCCTCGTCGGGGCCTCGCTTCCCACCGGGAACCGCCTCGCGTTCAACGGCGAAGGTGTGCTCACGGCGGAGCCGGAAGCCATCGCTTCGGTCGACCTCGGCGTCGTGCGCATCGCGGCCAACGCGTCTTTCCGTCACCACTTCGGCTCGACTCCGTCTTTCGTCACGCGCAGCGACGTCGTCGCGTACCGCTTCGGCGCTTCGACGCGCTTCGGCGCCAGCGGCACGTGGGGCCTCGACGCGAGCGCGCGCGGTCAGGTGTTCGTCTTGAACGTGGGGCCCGTCGCCGAGCCGCTCATCGGCCTCGAGGGGCACGGCGCCGTCTCCTACGGAACGAACGACGTGCGCATCTTCGCGGGGGGAGGCTCGTCGATCGTCTCCGTGACGGGCGTCCCGGATCTCCGCGCGATGCTCACGGTGCGTTGGAGCCCCGCGCCGCCACCCACGGACCGTGACGGCGACGGCGTCGCCGATTTCGAGGACGCGTGCCCGGACATTGGCGGCTTCCGCAGCCGCGACCCGGAGCGCAGCGGCTGCCCGACCGAGAGCGACTTCACCGACGTCGATCAAGACGGCATCGACGATCGCTACGACGCCTGCCCGCGCGAAGCCGGCGTCGCAAGCGAGGAGCCGGCCCGCCATGGCTGCCCGCCTCCGCCACCGGACGCCGACGGGGACGGCGTGGGCAACGACGAGGATCGCTGTCCCCTCGAGCGCGGCGTCGCGACCGACGACGACCGCAACGGGTGCCCCTTGCCTCCGAGGGATCCGGACCGCGACGGCATCGACGACGCGGGCGACGCATGCCCCGACGAGCCGGGCGTCGCGAGCGTCGACCCCGCACGTCACGGTTGCCTCATCGGTGCCGTGCAGGGTGCAAGCATCGTGTCGTCACCCGTCGAGTTTGCCCTCGGGAGCGCCGACGTGAGCCCCTACGCGATCGCGTCGCTCGAGAAGATCGCCGCGGTCGTCGACAAGCTCCCCGCGCGCTACCGCTACCGCGTCGATGGGTTCGCCGACGACCCGGGGAGCCGCGCGATGCAACGGGAGCTCAGCATCAAGCGAGCGCGCGCCGTGGTGAAATGGTTCGGCAAGCGCGGGCTCGACGAGCGCAGGTTTATACCGGTAGGGTTTGGCGCCGATCGGGCATTGCGCGGAGCCGCGGATCGGCGCGTGACCGTGAGCATCGAGGCCGAGCGGCGTCGCAACGTGCGCTGAGGTCCCTCGCGGAGGCCGCCGTCGTAGCGGCGCGCTGTGACAATTTGCCACGGGGCATGAAACCCAACCGTAACCTTGTGCGGTGCGGCGTTGGGTACCTTCTCTCCATGCCTTCGACGGTGGACCCCTCGCTCGCGCGCGCACTGAACCCTCAGCGCGGTGTCGTCGTCGCCCCGGCCGCAGCGATGGGGGAGCTCTCCGTCGCCGCGATGGGCAACGGTCGCGAAGGGCTCGTGCTCGTCACCGATGCGGCGGCGTTCGCGAGCGCAGCGTCCTCACCGTTTGATTTCGTCGTCGTCGATGCAGCGCTCCGTGCCGAGGACGCCCACGAGGTGATCCGTGTTGCGCGCGACGCTGAGCCGCGTGCGCTCGTGATCGTCGTGGCGACGACCTTCGAAGGCTGCGCCGCGTGGCTCTCGGCGGGCGCGGACCTCATGTTGCCGCACCCGCTCACCGCGGCCGCTCTCGACGCGGCGTTCGCGGCGCAGGCTCGCCGCGCGCGCGCGCTGCTCGTCCCCATGATGGCCCGCGTGGCGGTCCCGTGGCAGCTGCGCGTGGGCGACGCGACCCTCGTCACGCCAGGCGGCGTCTCGGTCAGCCTCTCGCCTGCGGAGGTGTTGCTCGTCGAGGTCCTCGCTCGTCACGAAGGCTCGCCGCTGAGCCGCGCCGATCTCGCCCGCGCGGCGGGCATGCTCGAAGACGGCAAGCGCAACGTGGACGCGGCCATGTACCGCATGCGCAAGCGCATCGAGGCCTCCACCGGAGAGCTCGCGCCCCTGCGCTCGGTGCATGGTCAAGGGTACGTGATCGCCGCGCGCCTCGAGGTGCTGCGCGGCGCGTGAGCGAAGGCGAGCGGGCCTCCCTCCGGCCTCAGGCTGTGGCCGCGGGTTCCTTCGGGAGGAGCGGGACCCCCATGGCTTCGCGCTGCGCGACGTAGGCCTCGGCCACGCCCTTCGCGAGCCCCCGCACGCGGCCGATGAAGCGCGCGCGCTCGGTGACGCCGATGGCCCCGCGCGCGTCGAGCACGTTGAACGCGTGGGCCGCTTTCGCCACGTGGTCGTACGCCGGGAGCACGAGCTTCTCGAGTGGGTTCTCGCTGCGCCCGAGGAGCCGCTTGACCTCGGCCTCGTGGTGATCGAACTGCGCGAAGAACGACTTCACGTCGGCCTCCTCGAAGTTGTACGTGCTCCACTCCCACTCG
>CAIOHM010000137.1 GCA_903858055.1 uncultured delta proteobacterium | reverse complement strand
TCGTCGAGGCTCGCTTCGAGGAAGCCTGCGGCGTGAAGAAGTGACCTGAGCGGCGCGTCTGTGCGCGCATCCTCACACGGCCACGACCGTGGCCCGAACGCCGGCAGCAGCGACCAACACCTCGATGTCGTTCGGATCGGACGTGAGCACGGTGTCGCCGTCACCGGCGCACAAGACCAGCAGTGCATCGACGACGTCTCGCGTCTTGGTCTTGGCGAGGAGCTCGCCAGCTCGGCGAGCGGCTTTTTCGGTCGGCGGGGCCACGTTCGTCGCCGCGAGAAGCCCCGCGAGCAGCGCCTGTCTGCGGCCATCACGCCACACCTGCCCGACTACCGGTGAGCTCGTGACGAGCTCGAGTCCGAGCCGGCGTGCGGCCGTGAGTCGCGCGCGCATGCGGAGGTTTCCCTTCTCGAACGCGACGAACGCGCCAGCGTCGAGGACGACGCGACTCACCGCGAGGCGCGCGTCCGTGCGCGCCGACGGCCGCGCTTGAGTGCGGCCAAGAGCTCGCCCTCTGCCGCCGCCACCAGCGCATCGGGAACCCGCCCGTGTCGTCGTTCGGCTTCGGCGAGCGCGAGGTCGAGCGTCGAAAGGCGAACCTCGTGCGCGATGGCTGCCGCGACGACGGTAGAAACCGTTTGGCCGCGAACCTTCGCAAGGCCACGGAGCGCCGCCCCGAGCTCGCTGGAGACGGTCACGCTCAGTCGATCGACAGCCATATGATGAGTGTATGACATACGGTCGTATGCGCAACGCCCTGGGGCGTAGAAACGGTAGCGCGTAGGGGAAGCGAGGCGAGTCCATGCTCGACTACGACCGGGGGACCGGTGCCGTGATCCGTCGATGGCTCATGCAGAAGTCGCTCGGCTCCTCCCCGGTCGCGTTCGATGCCGCTCGCCGCCCGCGGCTGACCTCGCTGGGACAGCGGTCGCTCGTCGAAGGTCGACGCGACACGCACCTGCGAGAACCGCATTCCCGCTTCGCGACCGTACCGTAATGACCTTGTCATTACGACATGCTACGGTGACGCATGACTGCAGCGGCGCGCCAGAGGAAGAGTACGAACCTGAACATTCGCATCAAGGTCGACGAGCGCAGCCTCATCGATCGCGCCGCCCGCGCCCGCGGCCAGAATCGGACCGACTTCATCCTCGAGGCAGCACGGAGGGCGGCCGAAGAGGCGCTCCTCGACCGGACGATGATGGTCGTCGACCCGAAGGCGTTCGGGGAGTTCGTGAAGCGGCTCGACGCGGCGCCGAAGCCGAACGCTCGCCTCGCCCGTGCCCTTCGCAAGCCTGCGCCTTGGGAAGGCGAATGACGCTCGGTGCGCCTTGTCCGCTCTCGGCGGGACACGAGCTCTCCGGTTTCAGCAGCGGTGTTGCTTCGCTCGACTCATGGCTGAAGCGGCGCGCCATGCAGAACCAGGCGACTGGCGCGTCACGCACGTTCGTCGTCTGCGAGGGCGTGAGGGTGATCGCCTACTACGCGCTCGCGTCAGGGGCGGTCGCCCTGTCCGCCGCAACAAGTCGTGTCAGGCGCAACGCGCCCGACCCGATCCCGATCGTCGTCCTGGGACGACTCGCCATCGACGAGGGCTACCAACGTCGAGGCCTGGGCCGAGCGCTCTTCCGCGATGGCGCGCTGCGGGTCGTCAACGCCGCAGACACGATCGGCATTCGGGGCATCCTCGTGCATGCGATTTCGGACGAAGCGAAGTCGTTCTACCTTGCGCTGGGCTTCGAGCCCTCACCGCTCGATCCGATGACGCTCATGGTGACGCTCGCCGACATCCGCGCGGCCATCGCGGCAAAGCGATGAGGACGCGCGCACGTTCTGGTCCTCTGTGGCGTCCGTAGAGGCTGCCCGTCGACGCGTCTTGCGCGCGATGGC
>CAIOHM010000136.1 GCA_903858055.1 uncultured delta proteobacterium | reverse complement strand
CCGACGCGCGTGAGGTGTGAGCGGGGCAGGGCCTGGGGACCCTCGCGCACGAGCGTTTGGTCGAGCTTCTCGAGGACGTCCGCCTCGCCCATGGTCGTGCCGATCACGACGGCGACGCGCGTGCGATCTTCCCAGGAATTTTCCGAAAGATTCGCGTCTCGGAGCGCCATGCGGGCCGCCGCGAGGGCCATCGCCGAACAGCGACCCATCCGCCGGGCCTCGGCGCGCGAGAGGTGGTCGCCGGCATGGAAGTCTTTCACTTCGCAGGCGATGCTGCGTCCGAGGTTCTCCGTCGAGAACTGCGTCACGGGGGCGGCGCCTGACTCGCCGCGCTCGAGCGCTCCGTAGAACCGCTCCTTGCCCGAGCCGATCGGGCTCAGGACGCCCACGCCCGTTACGAGCACGCGGGAGCGGGGAACGTCGGCCGGGGTCGCCATGAGACCGCGGGTCAGAGCACAGCGAGGCCGCGGGGGCAATTGCCCGCACCCGAACGCTTGCACATGCGCGCAGTGGGGGGTATTCCGCGAGCGAACCATGCCCCGCTACGCCGAGCCTTTCCAGCCGACGCTCGTTCATGCGCTGCGGCACCACGCGCGCGAGACCCACAAGGGGTTCACCGTCGTGCGCGGTGACGGTACCGAGCTGCACCTCCCGTTCTCCGAGCTCTTGCGCTTGGCCGAGGTGCGGGCCGGCGAGCTCCAGGCGCGCGGCGTGAAGAAGGGCGATCGCGTGGGGATCGTGCTCCCCGAAAGCGACGCCTTCATCGTCACCTTCTTGGCGACCATGCTCGCGGGCGCTGCGCCGGTCCCGATCTACCCGCCGTTCTCGTTCAAGAACCTCGAGGGCTACCTCGACAGCCTCGCGCACATCCTCCGGGCCTCGGGCGCGACGCTCTTCGTCACGACCGGGGCGCTTCATGGGAGCCTCGCGCCGGCGCTCGAGCTCCGTGCGGTTGCGGCCGAGTGCCTGAGCCTCGAGCAGCTCGCCGAGCGCCCGCTCCCATTCCGCGCGGTCGACGTGGGGCCGGAAGATCTCGCGTTCCTGCAGTTTACGAGCGGCAGCACGAACCGGCCCAAGGGCGTGGTCGTGCGGCACAAGCACCTCGCGGCGAACGCCGAGGGCTTCATGGTCCACGGCGTCGACGTGGACCCGCGCACCGATCGCACGGTCTCCTGGCTCCCGCTCTTCCACGACATGGGGCTCATCGGCTTCGTCGTGGGTCCTCTCTTTACGGGAACGCCAGGCGTTTTCCTGCTCACGAGCGCCTTCGTGCGCGCGCCTCGGCTGTGGCTCGAGACCGTCACGCGCACCAACGGCACCATCACGTACGCGCCGAACTTCGCCTACGCGCTCATCAACAAGCGCATCAAGGAGCGCGACCTCGAAGGCCTCGACCTCAGCACGCTGCGCGTCGCGGGCTGCGGTGCCGAGCCCATCTCCGCGAAGGTTCTCCGCGACTTCGCGCGCCTCTTGGGCCCCGTGGGCTTTCGCGAGTCGGCGTTCCTCCCCTCCTACGGCATGGCCGAAGCGACCCTCGCCATCACCTTCGTCGATCGCGCGCGCGGCCTCGTCACCGAGCGCGTCGACGGCTCGCGCCTGGAGTTCGGCCACGCAGAACCCGCGCTCGAGGACGCGGCGGAGGCCCGCGAGATCGTCAACTGCGGGCGGCCGTTCCCGGGTCATGACGTGAAGATCGTCTCGTCGCAGGGCGTCTTGCTCGGCGATCGTCAGGTGGGGGAGGTCGTGACCGCGGGGCCCTCCGTGTGCGAAGGCTACTTCGAGAACCCGGAGGCCACCGCCGAGTCGTTTCAGAGCGGCTGGCTGCACACCGGTGATCTCGGCTTTACGGTGAACGGCGATCTCTTCCTCTGCGGGCGCGCGAAGGACCTCGTCATCGTGCGCGGGCGCAACTTCTACCCCTCGGACATCGAGTGGGCCGTCGGCGAACTCGAGAAGGTGAAGCGCGGCAACGTGTGCGTCTTCAGCGTGCCCGGCGAGGACGAAGAGAAGGTCGTCGTCGTGGTGGAGGGCACGCGCCACGACGGCGAGGCCCTCGGCGCGGCCGTGAAGGCGTGCGTCCTCGAGCGCTTCGGGCTCAACGTCGCCGCCGTGCCCGT
>CAIOHM010000135.1 GCA_903858055.1 uncultured delta proteobacterium | reverse complement strand
GGTGGCCGAGGAACATCAAGAGGCCGGTCAACGAGTGGGAGAAGCCCTCTTTCATGGCTTCGGCGCCCTTTTCGTCCATCACCTCGCGCGCGTTCGCTTCGTCGTACCCGAGCTTCCCCGCGAGGCTCACGAGCGGGCCGTCGATGAGGTGCGCGAGCATGCCCCCGGCCAGGCTCCCCGCGACGCCGACGGCGGTCGTGAGGAGGAAGACGAGCGAGTAGGGCCCTACGGCCGAGAGCGTTTGGAGGGCCGTGGAGCTGCTCGTGACGGTCACGACGCGTTCGCGCGCGATGCGCCACTCCTGCGCCATGATCCCGTAGAACAGCGCGAGGTTCGCGAGGAGCAGCGCGTCCTTGTTGCGCGTCTCGGCGAGGGCACGTTGGAAGTTCAAGTCCTCGCTGAGATCGCGCTTTGCTTCGGTCAGAGCCTCCTTTTCAGCCGCGATGGCCGCGGTGAAATCGGCCTTCGTGTTGGCGAGGCTGGTCTGCAGCGAGCCAAGGCTTGTTGCGTGAGCGGTGTGTGCCGACGAGAGCTGGTTCGTCCTCGCCCTGAACGCCTCGAGCGACTGTTCGACCGTGTCGAGGCGACGCGAGAGCTCGGACACGAGCTTCTTCAACGCAGCGATCTCTTCTTTCTCGTCGGGCATCGTTCGCGGTCCTCAGGAACAACGCCGCCAACGCTACCCGAGGGCGGGAGAGCGCGTCGCGCGGAAAAAAAGACGAACCGCGCGCCCTCCAAACGGAACGACGCGCGGCGCGGTGTGGGGAGCTCGAGGGGAGTCGGACCGCCGAAACGACGAACCGCGCCCTGCTTAAATGAAGCAACGCGCGGCGCGGTGTGGGGAGCTCGAGGGGAGCGGGACCGCCGCTCCCCTCGAACGCATCAGGAGAGCGCGGCCTTGAGGGCCTCGACCTTGGTGAGCTTCTCCCAGGGGAACTCGGGGCGACCGAAGTGGCCGTACGCAGCGGTGGGCTTGTAGATCGGCGCGAGGAGCTGGAGCTCTTCGATGAGCGCCTTCGGGCGCATGTCGAAGGTGCTCATGATCGCGGCCTCGAGGCGCTCGTCCGAGACGGTGCCCGTGCCGAAGGTGTTCACGTGCACGCCTACGGGGCGCGCGACGCCGATCGCGTAGGCGATCTGAACCTCGCAGCGCTGCGCGAAGCCCGCCGCGACGACGTTCTTCGCGATGAAGCGCGCGTAGTAGCAAGCCGAGCGATCGACCTTCGACGGGTCCTTGCCGGAGAAGGCGCCGCCGCCGTGGCGACCCATGCCGCCGTAGCTGTCGACGATGATCTTGCGACCGGTGAGGCCGCAGTCGCCCATGGGGCCGCCAATGACGAAGCGGCCCGTGGGGTTGATGTGGAACTTCGTCTGCGCGTCGACGAGGTTCGCGGGGATCACCTTCTTCACGACGGCGTCGATGATCGCCTCGCGGAGGGTCTCCTGCGAGACCTCTTCCGAGTGCTGGGAAGATACAACGATCGCGTCGATGCGAACGGGCTTGTCGTTCTCGTACTCGAGCGTGACCTGGGTCTTGCCGTCGGGGCGAAGGAACGCGAGCTCCTTCGACTTGCGCACGGCGGTGAGCTGCTGCGCGAGGCGGTGCGCGTACTGGATCGGCGCGGGCATGAGCTCCGCGGTCTCCGTGGTCGCGTAGCCGAACATGAGGCCTTGGTCGCCCGCGCCCTGCTCCTTCGCATCGCCTTCGTCGACGCCCATCGCGATGTCCGGCGACTGCTGCTCGACGGCCGTGAGCACAGCGCACGTGTTCGCGTCGAAGCCGAGGCTCGAGTGATCGTAGCCAATGCCGCGGACGGTTTCGCGCACGATGGTCGGCACGTCGATGCGCGCCGTGGTCGTGATCTCACCGGCGACGACGATCATGCCGGTCTTGGCGAGGGTCTCGCAGGCGACGCGGGCGCGCGGGTCCTGCGCGAGGATCGCGTCGAGGACGGCGTCGGAGACGTTGTCGCAGATCTTGTCGGGATGTCCTTCCGTGACGGATTCGGACGTGAAGCGGTAACGGGCCATGGAGAATTCCGGTGGGCCAATGCCACGGCGGCGCCGGGCTTGGGTGAGGGTAAAGGGCGCAAAGCCCCCGAGTTTGCCGAGGGGTAGCAGCCTCGCCCGGCGTTGCCAACGGATCGACGAGGGGACCGTCCGCACGGTCGTGGCCGGCCTTTGGCGCGGTGCGGTGCACGGACGCTCCGAGGGGCAGGACGGCGCGGCGCAACAGGCCTGCCACAAGGGAACACTCAGGCGAGCGGGCGCTGCGCAGGCTGGGTCACGCTGAGGCCCCGCGCCTCGCGAAGGCTGCGCGCGCGCCTCTTTTCCGCTATGCGGAGCGTCGTCTGCGCCCGTAGCTCAGTTGGATAGAGCAGCGGCCTTCTAAGCCGCGGGTCGCTGGTTCGATTCCAGCCGGGCGTGCCATGGGAATCGAAATCGAACGAAAATTCCTGGTCGTGGGCCGCTCTTGGGAGAGCCTCCCAGGCACCCGCTTCCGCCAAGGGTACCTCTCGGCCGAGCCGGGGCGAACCGTGCGCGTGCGTGTGGCGGGGGAGCGGGCCTTCCTCACGATCAAGGGCGAGCCGAAAGGCGAAGCGAAGCTCGCGCGCCTCGAGTTCGAGTACGCGATCCCCGTGCAAGATGCACACACCCTCCTCGACGAGCTCGCGCAGGGCATCGTCATCGACAAGGTCCGCCGCGAGATCGAGGTCGGGGGCATGACCTGGGAACTCGACGAGTTCTTCGGGGAGAACGCGGGCCTCGTCGTGGCGGAGATCGAGATCCCTGCGGAAGACGCGCCGTTCGAGCGGCCCGCGTGGCTCGGCGACGAGGTCTCCGCGGACCCGCGCTTCGCGAACGCGCGCCTCTCCGTGACGCCCTTCGCCGCCTGGTCCGACGCGGACCGGGGTGCGGTTCGCGCCGGTCGCGCCCCCCGGCTGGGCTGAAAAGCTCCGCTCCGCGTGCAATTCGCTTGGATTTCGAGCGGGAACGGCTTCGCGCGGCGGCGCTCCGTGCCACAAGCCCGCACCATGCGTCTCTCCCGCACAATCTCCTCCCTCGTCGCCCTCGGCGTGTGTGCTCCGCTCTCCGCGAGCGCCGCCAACTTCGACGCGCGTGGCATGGTCTCCGTCGATCCGCGCGCCGTGATCGCCGTGACCTTCGACGGCGGCGACGAGCAGACCGGTGTCGTCTACAAGCAAGATGCGACGGCGATCGAGGGCGCGGGTTACGCGACGATCACGACGCAGGGCTTCCGTACGATCGACTTTCCGCTCGCGGTCCCCGCAGCGAAGGCTCGCTACCGCGCGGCCATGTGGGTTCGGAAGAACCGCGTGGTCGCCGACGTCGACGTCACCTACGCGAGCGCCGGCTCGCCGAGCCACGCCGCGCGTTTCTTCCCCACGGGGCGCGTGACGAGCGACGGCTGGTACGAGGTGGCGACGTCCCCCTTCTCGGTCGACGGCACGCGGAAGCCGAGCGTGAACTTCTCGATCTTCGCCTCGGGCGCCGACGTGGACGCGCTCGAGCTCATCGAAGACGGGAACTTCCGCGAAGCCGCGGTGTGCGAGGGCCGCAGCACGAGCGTCTGCGGTGAGGGCGAGTTCTGTGCCGCCGGCTATTGCCGCGACGGAAGCGAAGCGCTGCCTCCTCTCCCGAGCGACAGCGAGCGCACGCGCCTCGCCAACTACCTCTCCTGGCGGCTCAAGGCCTTCTTCGGCGGGCGCCAGTCGCGCGCCGTGAACATGCCGCGCGCGCTCGGCGCCATCGCGCAAATGAAGAGCGCGAAGACGGGCTGGGCCTTCTGGAACTCGCTCGCGACCGGCATCCATCGTCTGGGCGATTGGCACACGAAGATCGGAGGTCCGGTGGACGTCGCGGGTCGCGGAGCGTTTCCGATCTGCGTCGACGAAGGTGTCGCGGACGCGTCGATCACGGTTGCGCCCTCGACCCCGGGGCTCCCGGACGTGATCATCACCGCCGCAGGACCCGAGGGCAACTCGGGGCTCAAGGTGGGCGATCGCATCGTCGCGATCGACGGCGTGCACCCGATCACGTGGGCCGAGAGCTTCGACGACGTTTACTGGAACTACTGGCACTCCAACGACCCGCAGGGGCACGCCGAGGGGCTCGAGAACCTGCGCTACCTCGTGCGTCGTTGGGCGAAGGAGCTCACGGTCGTCCGCTGCGACGCCGCGACGGGTACTTGCGGAAACCTCGAGCGCCTCAAGGTCTCGGACCTGCCGACCGTCGAGCCGCGCGTCTACCCGCAGTGCGACCACCGCCCGTTCTACCACCTCACGAACGGCGGCCCCGACCCGGTGAGCCACCAGGCCTCCGAAGACATCTACGTGGGACCCGTCAAGCAGAACGGGCAGGGCGAGAGCATCTACGGCATGATCTGGGACAGCGTCTACCTGACGGACCCGAACGACAACCCCTACGCCGCGCCGATGGACACGCTCCGCCAGAGCGCGAGCGGCGTCATCCTCGACCACCGGACGGGCAACGGAGGCACCGAGCCCGCGGCCGAGTTTCTTACGCAGCTCTTCCGCAAGCCGGCTTTCATCGGCGTCTCCTCGGGCTTCAACGGCACCGTCGGCTATTTCGATGCACCCTACACGCAAGCAGACGGCGTCGCGCTCGTCACCAAGCGCCGCAACGGCGAGGACGCGTACAGCGTCGGTTCCGCCAGCGCTCGCGACACGATGCGCGCCGCGGTGCTGCTGGCGCGCGACGGCAGCGCGAGCGACTGGTGGCCCGCGGGCATGAAGGACGGCGGCGCCAACATTCGCCTCTTCGGCCGGCGCACGGCGGGCGCGTTCTCGTCGTTCTACCAGTTCGACTACTACGGCATGTTCTACTGGCAATTCGGCTCCGGCGACTTCGTTCGCGCCGACGGCACGACGCACATCGGCGAGGGCGTGCTCCCCGACGAAGATCTGATGCCGAAGCAGTCCGACCTCCTCGCAGGCCGTGACACCGTCTTCCTTCGCGCCCTCGAGTGGGTGCGCACCGGCCAGTGAGAGGAACCCGAACCATGATCACCGCGAAGCTCACCGCTCTCCTCTCGCACTCCCTCGTGCTCGCGCTCGCCTTTGCCTCCGTCGCGTGCGGCAAGAGCGAGTCTCCCGCCGCTCCGGTCGAGGCTGCCGACGCTGGTGCAGACGCCGAGACCCCGGGGCCGCAAGCCGTCGTGCGCACCGTCGAGACCCGCAGCCCCTTTGGCAACCTCGACGTGCCCGACAACCTCGTGCTCGACGGCGACTTCGAGTTCACGGGGCGCAACGGGCAGATGCCGTGGCTCACGTTCGGCGGCGGCGGACAAGGCACGCTCAACTTCGCGACCGGCGGTCTCTGCCGCTCCGGTGTTCGCTGCGCGGCGCTCGCGGCCGGGTCCGAGATGATCGGCTGGATGGCCTCACCGAAGACGGGCGGCATGAGCGTCTCCCTCTGGGCAAAGCCTCCGAGCGGATCGTGCACCGATCTGCGTGCATTCATCACGGACATCGAAGGGGAGGCGGACGGGGACTCGCTCTTTGCCGAGTCCACGAAGGCCGACCCAAAGGGGTGGTGTCACTACGTCGGCGACACGGCGAACTTCGCGGGCACGCAGCCCGTCGTCTACGTGGCAACGGCTTCGAATCGCGTGCAGGGCCCCATCCTCGTCGACGACGTGGTGGCGCGCGCGCTCCCCGCGACCCTCAAGCGCACGCTCGCACAGCGCCCGGTCGGCCTCGACCCGGTCTCGAGGGAGCGCGTGCGGTTCATCGGCGCGTGGGTACGAACGCACCGCATCTACGGCCTCCCGGCGCGTGAGAGCTTCGAAGGTCCGCCGTCGAAGCTCGTGGACGCCCCGCGCCACACGGTGCGCTGAGGCGCTGCTACACGAAGGTCACGACCCGGGGTCTTGCGATTCCCGGGTCTTTTCGTCATGGTGCGCGACGTGACCGATCTCTCCGCGCGCCTGCACCACCCGCTCCCCGAACTCACGCCCGCATCGAAGACCCTCGGGGACATCGCCGGGCTCCGCGTCGCCGGCGTGCGAGCGGGCATCAAGGCGAGCGGTAACCCGGACGTCGCGCTCCTCGTCGCCGATCACGCGGTCGACGTGGCCGCGGTGTTCACGCAGAACAAGTTCGCGGCGGCCCCGGTCATCGTGTGCCGCGAGCACCTGGCGAAGAGCGGCGGCCGCATCCGCGCGATCGTCGTGAACTCCGGGAACGCGAACGCGTGCACGGGCGAGGAAGGCTTGCAGAATGCACGGGCCATGTGTGCCCAGGTCGCGCGCCTCGTGGGATGCACCCCCGAAGAGGTGCTCGTCGCGAGCACGGGCGTCATCGGCGTGCCACTGCCCATGGAGAAGGTGCGTGGCGGTATCGAAGCGGCGTTCGAAGCGCTCGCGGCCGGGCCCGAGGCTGGTCGCGCGTTCCTCGCGGCCATCCAAACGACCGACGCGTACCCAAAAGAGGCGGCCACGCTGGGCGAGCACTGGTCTGTCGCGGGCGTATGCAAGGGCGCGGGGATGATCGCCCCAAACATGGCGACCATGCTCGCGTTCGTGGCCACCGACGCCCCTGTCGAGGTTTCGATGCTCGGCGATCGCGTCAGGCACGTCGCGCGTGGGTCGTTCAACGCGGTTCACGTGGACTCGCACCCCTCGACGAACGATTCGTTCTTCGTCATCGCCACGCGTCGCGGCCCCGAGCCCGAGAGCTTTGCGGCGGCCCTCGAGGTGACGTGCAAGCGTCTCGCGTGGCTCATCGCACGAGACGGCGAGGGCGCAACGAAGGTGACGACCATTCACGTGACCGGTGCGGCCTCGGACGAAGCGGCGCAGGCCATCGCGCGCCGCGTGGCGGAGTCGGCGCTCGTGCGGACGGCCCTCTTTGGCAACGACCCGAATTGGGGCCGCTTCGTGAGCCAGGTCGGCAACGCGAAAGAGTGCGGCAGCATCGCGGGGCTCGTTTGCAAACTGCAAGGAGTGACCGTCTTCGAAAACGACGCTCCTACCACCTTCGACCGTGCCGCCGCGAGCAAGGCCATGGCCTCCGAAGACGTGCTCCTCGAGCTGCGCCTCACGGAGGGCGAGGGCTCGGGCGTCGTGCTCACGAGTGACCTCGGTTACCGCTATGTCGAGGTCAACGCCGAGTACACGACCTGAGAGCGCCGGCGCGGTGAGTGTGGTCTGCAGCTACTCGCCGAAGTGCAGCGAGCGCGCGACCTCGGCCCCGCGTGCCCACTTTTGCTGGAGATCCTCGAGCACGAGCGAGGCTTGGCGAGAGAACGGAGACTCTCCGTCGCGCGCCACGAGGGTCGCGAGCGCGGCGCGGAGTGCATCTGGCGTGCCCACCTCGCTCAAGCCTTGCACCGCGGCGATGCGCGCCTCGCGCGGGGCGTCCGGGTGTGCCGCCAGCGCCGACCACGTACGCTGAGCCGTGCGCGCCCCCAAGAACGACGAAGCGAAGCGGGCGCGGAGCCAGAGCTCCTCGACGGGGGTTCGTTCACCTTCGTGTCCGAGCTCGCCCGCGAGGCGCTGGGCCTCCGTGGCCCGTATGCGCGCCGACGCCACGAGGGAGCTCGTGCGCGCCTCCTCCGGCAGCTCCGCGAGGATTCGCTCGGCTCGCACGAACTGCCCCTTTGCGAGGGCGACTTCGACTTCGAGCAGGCGTGTCGCCACGGTGGGCTCGTGCTCGGCGGCAAGCGTCTCGAGCGCTTGCCTTGCGGCGTCCATGCGCCCGAGCGCGAACGAAGCGAGCGCGAGGTTGTGCCGGGCGATCGGGAGCTCCTCGCTGTCGAAGGCGCCCTGACCGATCGCGAAGCTCAAGAGCTGGCTCACGTCCTCGAAGCGACGGGCCTCGAAGAGGATGCGACCGACCTCCACGAGCGGTCGTGCGCTGCGCGTCGTCCGCGTGCGCTCGGCCTCGACCCAGAATCGGAGCTCGTCGCGGTGATCCTCGATGCGCCGCAAGAGCGGCGAGAGCTCCGCGAAGAGGAAGAGCGTAGCGACTCCTGCTGCGCTGCGAAGCGTGGCTCCCGCGAAGGCGCGCGTGACCGCGTACGCGACGAGCGCGTAGGCCGCGCACATCGGCAGGAAGAGGTAGCGATCCGCGACGAGCACGTCGATGCGCAGCGGCACGAGGTGCAGCACGGGACCGAGGCTCGCACCCGCCAGGAGCAAAAGCGCCCGCGGCTGGCGACGACCACGCAGGAGCACGAGGCCAGCGAGGCCCGCAAGGGCGGCGGCGCCCCCCAACACGACGCTCCACGTCGAGGCGACCTCGGGCGACCCGTGGAGCGACGCGGGTCGCGGATCGACGAGCATCGCCACGTAGGTGCCGAGAGCCGACGCCGTCCGTGCGAGGGAAAAGGTCGAGGGAGCGGCTCGATGCACAGACCCCGCGAGCGCCGCGCTGCGGAGCGCGAAGTAAGCGCCCCCCACGAACGCCAGCGCCGCAAGGGCCGCTCCTGCGCGACGACGATCGGTCTCACCGGCTGCGTGCACCGCGAGCACGATGAGCGCGGCGACCGCGACCTCCTTGGCGAGCAACGCCGCGAAGAGCAGCGCCATGGAGCTCGCGAGGCGTAAGCCGAAGGCGCGCGTGGTCGAACCGCGCGCGGGCCACGCCATGAGCGCCGCGAACGCGAAGAGCGCCGCGAAGAGGTCCGTACGCCCCGAGATCCACCCGACGGACTCGACGAGGCGTGGTGAAGCTCCCCACGCGGCAACGGCGAGCGCGGCCGCGATCGGAGGCAGCTTCAAGCGCAGGAGCCAGGCGTGAGCCAGCACCGCGCACAGCGCGAACGCCACGATGTTGGTGAGGTGGAAGCCTGCGCTACCCCCATGGTGCAGCAGCCAGTCCGCGCGGTAGGAGAGGACAACGAGCGGGCGGTAGAAGGCGAGCGAGGTGTTGAGCCCCGTGTCGACGGTCCAGAGCGGTTCGCGAAAGTAGCGACCGAGCGCGGCGCCCTCAGTGACGACGGGCGAGCCCTCGATGAGCATGTGGTCGTCCCAGATCCACGGTCCGTCGATGCCGAGCGCATAGACGAACGCGAGCACGAGGGCGACCAAGACACCGGGGAGCATGGCTGTCTTGTAGCGACGAGCCTCGCGTGCGCGTCCCCAAAAATGCACGAAGCGGGCGCCCCCTTCGCTGAGAGCGCCCGCCTCGTGATGCCCCGTGCCCTTCGCGTCAGGCGTTGCCGCCGATCTTGAGGCCCCAGTTCTTGACCGTGTTGTTCTGCACGCCGGTCGCGTAATTCACGGCAGTGAGCGTGTTCGCGGCGGGAACCACCTCGAAGTAGAGATTGAAGACCTTCGCGTCGACGTTCGC
>CAIOHM010000134.1 GCA_903858055.1 uncultured delta proteobacterium | reverse complement strand
CGCGCCAACAGGACTACAGCGAGAACACCGCCCAACAGATCGACGAAGAGGTTCGCAGCATCGTGCGCACGCAATACGACCGCGTGCGCGCCCTCGTCGAAACCAACAAGGACCGGCTCGAAGCCCTTGGCCGCGCGCTGATGGAACGCGAAACCCTCGACTCGGAAGAAATCCACGCGGTCATGGAGGGTCTCCCCCTTCCCGATCGCGAACGGATCATCATCCCCACGTACGCCGAGCGCGATCGTCAAAAGAAGGAAGCTCGCAAGGGCGCGCCTATCTTCGGTGGATCACCGCCGAAGCCCGCGCCGACCGGTTGAATCGGCCGCTACGGCAATAAGCTGAGATTGCTCACGCGAAACCGTCGTCCTTCGGGGCGGCGGTTTCTTTTTTTGCGACCTCGAAGCTCCAGCAACACAGCGCGTCATGTGAGGAAGTCTCCACCGCGGTTGAACGAGCGAGCAAGCGGGTCTACCTTCCGCGCGCTCCCGGACGGACCGGGCTCATTCGCGAGGTTTTTTCATGTCCACGAAGATCGCCATCAACGGCTTTGGTCGCATCGGTCGCTGCGTCGTACGCGCGCTTGCGGAACGCAAAATCGAGGGGCTCGAGCTCGTCGCGATCAACGACCTCACGGACGCGAAGACCCTCGCGCACCTCTACAACTACGACACGGTGCATCGCCGCGCCGCGGTGCGTGCGGTCGTCGTCGAAGGCGGCCTTCAAATCGGTTCGCAGTTCGTCGCGGTTTCGGCCGAGAAGGACCCCGCGAAGCTCCCATGGGCTGCGGTCAAAGCGGACATCGCCTTCGAGTGCACGGGCCTCTTCGTCGATAAGGAATCCGCTTCGGCCCATCTCCGCGCCGGCGCAAAGAAGGTCATCATCAGCGCGCCCGCAAAGGGCCCTGACGCGACCATCGTCATGGGCGTCAACGACTCGATTTACGACGGGGCGAACCACCACGTCGTGTCGAACGGCTCGTGCACCACAAACTGCCTCGCTCCGGTCGCCAAGGTTCTCATGGACACCTTCGGCATCGAGTCGGGCCTCATGACGACGATCCACTCGTACACGAACGACCAGGCCGTTCTCGACATCCCGCACCGCAAGGGCGACCTTCGCCGCTCGCGCGCGGCAGCCATGAACATGATCCCTTCGTCAACCGGTGCCGCAAAGGCCCTCGGCGAAGTCATCCCGTCGCTCAAAGGCAAGTTCGACGGCCAGGCTGTGCGCGTCCCCACGATGGACGTCTCCCTCGTGGACCTCTCGTTCCAGACGACGAGGCCCATGACGAAGGAAGCCATTCACGAGGCGATGAAAGCCGCGGCGGAAGGCCCGATGAAGGGCATCCTCGGCTACACCGAAGAGCAGCTCGTCTCGAGCGACTTCATCGGCGATCCGCGCTCGTCAATCTTCGACGCCACCGTCACGCAAGTGCTCGGCGATCGCTTCGCGAAGGTCATGAGCTGGTACGACAACGAGTGGGGCTTCTCGAACCGCATGATCGATCTCGCCCTCCTCATGGGCTCCAAGCTCTGATCCATACGTCGGAAGTACGAGGTAAGCCGTGAACATTCTCGAAGGTATCCGCACCGTCGACCAGCTCGAGGTTGAGAACAAGCGCGTCTTCGTGCGCGTCGACTTCAACGTCCCGATGGAAGACGGCAAGATCACGGACGACACGCGCATCCGTGAGGCGCTGCCGACCATCGAGGCTCTCCGCGCGAAGGGCGCGAAGATCGTTCTCGGCAGCCACATGGGCCGCCCGAAGCCCGGCAAGCGCGAAGGCCTGTCGCTCGTCCCCGCGGGCGAGCGCTTGGCCGAGCTCGCCGGCGTCGAGGTCCACGTCCCCGACGACTGCATCGGCAAGACGGCGCAGAAGGTCATCTTCGATCTGCGCCCGGGCCAGATTTGCCTCCTCGAGAACCTCCGCTTCCACGAGGAAGAAGAGAAGAACGACGAAGGTTTCGCCCGTGAGCTCGCGGCCCTCGCGGACGCCTACGTGTGCGACGCCTTCGGTGCACTCCACCGCGCGCACGCCTCGGTGCATGCGCTCCCGCGCCTCTTCCGCGATCGCGCGGCGGGCCACCTCGTCATGAAGGAGATCCGCTCGCTTGGCCGCCTCCTCGAGTCGCGCGAGCACCCCTACGTCGCCGTGCTCGGCGGCGCGAAGGTCTCCGACAAGATCACCGTCATCGAAGCGCTCCTCGAGCGCTGCGACGCGATCCTCATCGGCGGGGCCATGGCGAACACGTTCCTCGCAGCGAAGGGCCTCAACATGCAGAAGTCGCTCGTCGAGGGGGAGAAGCTCCCGCTTGCGCGCACGCTCATGGAGAAGGCCGCGGCGCGCAAGGTCGAGCTCCTCCTCCCCACGGACTTCGTGGTGGGCGAGAGCATCAAGGCCGCCGAGGGCAAGGTCGTCGCCGCGAACGCCGTCCCGGAAGGGACCATGGCGCTCGACATCGGCCCCGAGTCCGTCGCGGCATTCGGTGCAAAGTGCAAGGATGCGGCCCTCGTGTTCTGGAACGGCCCCATGGGTCTCTTCGAGCAGCCGGCCTTCTCGAACGGCACCTTCGGCCTCGCGAAGGCGCTCACCGAGTCCACGGGCTTCACCGTGGTGGGCGGCGGCGACAGCGCGGCGGCGGTGCAGGCCGCGGGCGGCGACATCGCCTCGAAGTTCGGTCACATCTCCACGGGCGGCGGCGCGAGCCTCGAGCTCATCGAAGGCAAGAAGCTCCCCGGCATCGAGGCGCTCCGCCCATGAACCGTGCACGCCGTCCGCTCATCGCGGGCAACTGGAAGATGAACCTCGGCGGCCCGGAGGCCATCGAGCTCGCGGAAGCGCTCGTGAAGGCCTCGAAGCCCTGCGCGAACGTCGACGTGGTCATCTGCCCGCCCTTCACGGCGCTCGCGGCCGTCGCCTCCGAGGTCGACGGCACCCACGTGGGCCTCGGCGCGCAGAACCTCCACCCGAAGACCAGCGGCGCGTTCACCGGTGAGGTCTCGGCGCCGATGCTCCTCGCGGCGGGCTGCCAGTGGGTCATCGTCGGCCACAGCGAGCGCCGCCAGTTCTTCGGCGACACGGACGCCTTCGTCGCCGAGAAGACCCAAGCCGCGATCGCCGCCAAGCTCGCGCCCATCGTCTGCATTGGCGAGCTCGAGCGCGAGCGCGAGGCGGGCCACACGCTCCAGGTGCTCGAGCGCCAGGTGAACGCGGTGCTGGCGATCCTCGCGGCAAACCCCGAGGCCCCCATGGCGATTGCCTACGAGCCCGTCTGGGCCATCGGGACCGGCAAGGCCGCGACCGCCGCCGACGCGGAAGAGGCCCACGCCTTCGTGCGGAAGCTCCTCGCGAGCGCCTCGGAAACGCTGGCCGCGCGCGTGCGTGTGCTCTATGGCGGTTCGGTCACCGGCGCGAACGCCCGCGAGCTCCTCGCGTGCCCCAACGTCGATGGCGCCCTCGTCGGCGGCGCGAGCCTCACCGTCGAGAAGTTCGAGCCTATCTTCGGGGCGGCCCACGCCCTGACGCTCTCCTGAGATTCGCCTGAGAACCCCATGTACGCCTTCTTGATGTTCATTCACGTCGTCGTCTGCCTCTTCCTCGTCGTCGTCGTGCTGCTTCAGCCCGGCCGCGGCGGCATCGGGCCGGCCATGGGCGGCGGCAACCAGGTGTTCGGCGGCGGCGGCGCGGGCAACGTGCTCACGAAGGCGACCACGGCCTTCGCGGGCGTCTTCATGATCACGAGCATCTCCCTCGCGTACCTCTCGAGCTCGGGCAACAACGAGCTCAAGAGCCGCGCCGAGGAGCGCAAGAAGGTCCGCGCCGAGAGCCTCGGCGTGCAGAAGAAGGGCGCCGAAGAGAGCAAGAGCGCGCCCAGCGGCGACGCGAAGTAACGCGCGATGATCGCGGTCTCGGAGCGCATGAGCGCCGGGCCTCGTCTCGCAGCGATCACGGTCACGGCCCTCGGGTTCGTGGCCGTCGTCGTTTGGGGAGTGCGCAGCACCGGCTTCCTCGCGGTCTCGGACGACGACTTCTGCCGCATCACCATCGCCCAGCGTTTCGCCGTCGATCCGCACCTCGACCCGAGCGGCACGAGCTGGCTCCCGCTCCCCTTTTGGCTCCTCGGGTCCTGGTTCGCGCTCGCGGGTCGCTCGCTCGCGGCGGCCGCGATCGCTGCGCCGCTCCTCACCACGCTCGGCCTCGTGCCATGGCTCTGGGCGCAGCGCGATCGGGATCGCCACCCAAGGATCGCCCTCACGCTCGTGCTCGCGGTCGACTGGGTCGCGTGGCTCGCCGCAACACCGGTGCCCGAGGCGCTCGTGGCGGGCCTCGTCTCGGCGCCGTTCCTCGCAGACGACGACGACGGCCCGTGGCCCTACGCAATCGGCCTCCTCTGCGCGACCCTTGCGCGCTACGAGGCGTGGCCCTTGGCGCTGCTCTGGGCGGCGATGGTGATCGCGAAGCGTGGTCGCCATGGCCTCGCCCCCGCGACCGTCGCGCTCGCCGGGAGCGCAGCGTGGCTCCTCTGGAACCGCTACGCCCACGGCGATGCGCTGCATTTCCTCGCGCGCGTGCGCCGCTATGCCGCGAGCCATGGGCACCCGCAAACGGCAGTCGAGGCCCTCGCCGTCTACCCCCGTGCCCTCGTGACGGACGGCCGCCCCCTCGCGATCCTCGGCCTCCTTGCCCTCGTCGTGACGCTCGGTGCTGGCGATGCGGTCATGCGGCGCCGTGCAGCCCGCGCCTCGGCGGCGGCGCTCGCCCTCTTCGGGTTCCTCGAGCTCGGGGCCTTGCGCAGCGGCGTGCCGACGCACCACGCGGTCCGCGCCCTCGTGCCGCTTGCCTTTCTCGCGGCGCCGCTCATCGCCGATGCGCTCGCAACCCGAGGAAAAGCTCTCGCTCCGGCGATCGTCCCCCTCGCGACCCTCCTCGTGGCCTCGACGGGGCACTGGTCCGCGCCGCCAGGCACCGGTGCAGACGATCGCACGTACGCCCTCGAGCTCGGCGCCGCGGCCGCACGCCGCAGCGTGACCGAGCTCACGATCGCCCGCTGCGGCTTCGAGCACTTCGCGACGATCGCCGCCTTTGGTGCCCCCGAGAGGGTGCGCGTCGAGGAGCAGCAACCCGGGCGCCCCTGCCCCGAGATCGTCGAAGCCAACGGCGTCACGCCGGGCGCGAGACCTTGAGCCTGACGAGCGCGCCGTTCGCGCTTTTTCGCGCGGCCTGCTAGGGCGTTGGTTCATGGGAATGCTCGCGGGAAACGCTGTCCTCGTGCCGGCTTCGGACGTGCACGCGCGCCCCTTCGACGGGGAGCTCGTGGTCCTCGACCTCAAGTCCAACGCGTACTTCGGCCTCGACGAGATCGGCGCGCGCATCTGGTCGGAGTTCGCGCAAGGCTTCGACATCGACACCACCGTGATTCGCCTCGCGGAGGAGTACGACGCGCCTCGCAGCGAGATCGACGCGGATGTGCGCGAGCTCGCCGAGAAGCTCGTCGAAGCAGGGCTCCTCGTCGTCCAGAACGCTCCATGAAGCCACCGGCCCCGCCGGCCGACTCGCTCCCGAGGCGCCTCGTGCGGTCCGCGTGGCGTTCGCTGCGAGGTGCGCTTCGCTCGAAGAACGCCTCGCTCTTCGAGCACGCGCACCACGGCGCCGTGTGGCTCACCGTGAAGGTCGCCAAGCTCGAGCACGCCAAGGCCGTCGCACGGGTGGGCGCGCGCTTCGTGCCCGCGCTCGACGCCGAGGCCGCACGGGTCTTCTTCGACGACCTGCGCCCCGTGGGCACGTGCCTCTCGCGTTCGCTCACGATCGCCTCTCGCCTCGACGGCGCCGAGGTCGCCTTCGGCTTCGATCCCGCGCGCGCGCCGAACTTTCGTCCGCACGCGTGGGTCATGCTCGCGGGAGCCGAGCTCGTCGCCGGCGACGGCTGCCCCACGACGCTCACGACCATCCGCATCACGCCATGAGCGGCGCGCGCGAACCGCTGGATTTTCCCTTCTCCGAGGGCCCCGCACTCCCGGCCTTCGACGAAGCGAGCTGCACGTGGCACAGCGCACAGCACGCCGGCGATCGACTGCTCTTGCGGATGGGAACGCAAGGATCGAACCCGATCGCGCACGACACGCGCTACGGCACGCTCATCGCGAGCCCCGACGGCGCTTCCTTTCGCTTCGACCCGATCGCCGACGCCGACCCGCTGCTCGTGGCGAAATTCGTCGCGAGCGTGGTGCGTGCGCTCGTGCGGCAGCTCCGGGGGCAGCTCTCGCTCCACGGCTCCGTGGTGGCGTTCGGCGACGACGCGGTCGCGTTCGTGGGCTGGGCGTTCGCGGGAAAATCCACGCTTGCACACGCATGCGTGCATCATGCACAGGCCGAGCTCGTCGCCGACGACACGGTGGCCTTCACCGCCGACGCGCGCGATCCCCGCGTCGAGCCCGTGCAGCGGGGCACATGGCTGCTCGCCGAGAGCCGCGCCCACTTCGGCCTCGCGCCAAGCGAGGAGCGCAAGGTCATGGCGGAGCACCCGATCGCCCGCGAGGCGAAGCGCCTGCGCCTCGTCGTGCTCCTCGAACACCACGCCGACCTCGAGAGCGCGGACGAGCTCGTCTTCGCGCGGGGCGTGGAGGCCTTCCGCCTGGTCTCGCCGCACATCTTCCGCTTCGCCGAGCGCAACCCGGAGCAGCACCGCCGCGAGCTCGACGCGCTCGCCGATCGCCTGCCGCACCTTCGCGTCGCCGTGCTTCGCCGTGCACGGCGCTTCGATCGCCTCGCGGACCAGGTCACGCTCGTGCATCGCGCCGTCGCCGAACTCAGCGCCTCGCGCCCCTAACGACGAACCGCGAACGCCTTAGGGCGTGTCGGAGGAGGGCGGCATGCCGCTCGTGGGCATCGACGCCGGCTCGCCCGCGTACACGGTGGCGTCCGCGGCGTACATGAGGATCGCGTCGCGGAAGTCGGCCTCGATGCTCAGCATGCCCATCACGCCGTCGACGTCTTCGTCGGAGGCGCGCGGGTTCATCTCCACGCGCCGGGCCATCACGTCGGCGGCGGCCACGACCTGCGCGAGCTTCGAGTTCTTCGGCTCGTGGTGCCACGCGCACGCTTCGATGATTTCGGGCGCGAGGCGCCACGCGCGGCAGAGGTCGGCCGACGAACGCGTGTGGAGTACATCGACCGCCTCGTGGACCTCGGCGTCGTCGGGGTCGACGCGCCCAAGCTTGTTCGCGATCTTGTAGAGTCGCCCCTTGCCGACGTCGTGGAGGAGCCCCGAGAGGAACGCCGCGTCTTCGTCGACGCCCACGATCTGGGCAACACGGCGCGCCACGCGCGAGGTCACGACGCCGTGCACGAACGTCGCTTCGACGCGCGCCTTGAAGCTCGGGACGTCGTAGAGCACCGCCGCGTAGACCGCCTGGTAGAGGATGTCCCGCGTGGCTTGGAGACCGAGGCGCACGACCGCACGGCGCACGGAGGTCATGGCGAAGCCGCGGTTGTAGATCGCCGAGTTGGCGACGGCGAGGAGCCTCGCGGTGAGCGCCGGATCGCCCTCGATCACCTCCACGATCTCGTTCATGTCGACGTCGGGCTTCTTCGCGAGACGCAGCGCCTCACGCGCCCCCTTTGGCAGGATGGGGAGCGCCGCGGTGCCGCGGGCGAGGTCGCGCTCGATGGCTTCGCGAAGCGTGGCAGGGGGTTGCGCCTTCGGGCGTAGGATCGTCACGTGCGTTCTCCGCGGGGTTTCGGATTCGGTACGAGCGTGGGCCGCACGAGGCGCCCGAGCAGAGTGAGATCGCTGACGACCTCGCTGGTCACGACGCGGTTTCGTCCGCCGCGCTTCGCTTCGTAGAGCGCGGCGTCGGCGACGGCCAACATGCGCTCCGGGCTCGGCGACGCCCCTTGCTCCGCGGCCTCCCAGACCGCCGTGCCGATGCTCACGGTGACGCCCTTCACGCCCGCGGCCTCGGAGAGCGCCATGGTCTCGATCGCCTGGCGGTAGCGCTCACCGATGGTCTCCGCGAGCTTCGGGTCCGCCCCCGTGATGAGCACGAAGAACTCTTCGCCGCCGTGGCGCACGACGACGTCTCCGCGGCGCGAGCGGCGCTCGAGGGTCGAGGCGACTTGGCGGAGGACCTGATCGCCCGCGGCGTGGCCGTGCGTGTCGTTCACGGCCTTGAAGTGGTCGATGTCGAGGAGGAGCAAGATGACGGGCTCGTTGCTCCCGAGGCTGTCGCGCAGGGCCTTGTCGCCGCCGCGGCGGTTCGTGATGCCCGTCAGCGGATCGCGGAGCGCGGCCATGCGCAGCTTGCTTCGCTGCATTTCGAGCCACTCGAGCATCTCGCGGTCGCGGCGGTTGCGGAGCTGCACGCGGATGCGCGCCTTCAGCTCTTCGAGGCGCTCGGGGAGCTGCACGAAGTCGTCCGCGCCCGCCAGGAGGCCGCGCACGGCCCACTCCTCCGTTTGGTACACGGCGCTCACGAGGACGATGGGCGTCAGCCGGAGTTCGTCGATGAGGCGGAGCTCGCCGCAGAGCTCGATGCCCGACATCCCCTCGAGGTGCACGTCGAGGAGGATCAGGTCCGGCGGCGCTTCGTTGATGCGGTCGAGCGCGTCGTCGGCGGTGGAGGCGAGATCGACACCGTAGCCCTCGAGCGAGAGGACCCGCTCGAAGAGCTTCCGGCGCGCGTCGTCGTCGTCCACGACGAGCACACGACGAGGCACGTCGCTGGGCGGCGGAATGCTCTCGAAGGACTGAACCGGAGGAATCGAAGCGCGGGACACGAGCTCTCG
>CAIOHM010000133.1 GCA_903858055.1 uncultured delta proteobacterium | reverse complement strand
CGGTCGTCGGGTGCTCGCAATACAGGGAGTATTGCTGCGCTCCCCTCCCTAGCCCTGTGGCGTTCGCTCGGAGCGCTGCTCCGCTCTCGTACGAAGGTGGGTCCCTCCGGCTGCACGCCTCAGGTCGTCGGTCGTCGGGTGCTCGCAATACAGGGAGTATTGCTGCGCTCCCCTCCCTAGCCCTGTGGCGTTCGCTCGGAGCGCTGCTCCGCTCTCGTACGAAGGTGGGTCCCTCCGGCTGCACGCCCCGAATCGTCGGGCGGCTGTCCTCACCTCGCGGCGCTAGAGGGGCGTGTCGGCGAACGGCACGAGCGTGCGCTCGTCGCGGCCGTTGGTTTCGAACCACGAGGCGCCGAGGAAGACCAGCGTGCGCGTGAACGGCGCGGGCACGAGGCCCTCGCCCTCGAAGCGCGAGGCGCGCAGATCGACGCCGCCGACGACGCCCCAGTTCGGACCCAAGCCGTAGCGGAGCGCGAGCGTGCCCGATGCCGTGCGCGACTCGAGGCGCGAGCTGAAGAGCGTGCGCGTCATGCTTCGATCCGCGGTCGCCGCGAAGAGGACCTGCAACGGGCGCCAAGGTCCTTGGTCGACGGGGATGCCGTACGCGAGGAGCTGCGTACGCAGCGTGGGCCCCGAACCGAAGCGCGGGATCGCCGCCTCGTACTGGTAGCTGGCGAGGAGCGCGACGCGGCGGCGCGTGTCGTCGTACGCCGCGCGCACCGTCGCCGCAGGTTCGAGCACCGGCGTCGGATCGGGATCTCCCGGCGGGGGCGACGCGGCCGAGAAGCCCACGCGCATGTCCCCTTGCAGGCGCTCGCTCGCCTCGTAGCCCACGCCGCCGAGCACGGTCGCCACCTGCGTGCGGAGCGGTCCGATGTTCACCGGCGTGCCCGTCGAGACGTCGAGGGCGAAGGGCTGATCGGCGTAGAGGACGCGCAGGAGGCCTTCGGCCTTGAGGCGCGCGGTGAGCTCATGGTCGACGCCGATCTCGCCGGTGAACGTGCCCTGGTCGAGGCCCCGGTGACGCAGCGTGAGCGTGGGACCCAGCGATTCGTCCTGGTCGGCGATCGTGAAGAGCGCGGTCCCCGTGACCCCCAAGCCGAGCTGCGTGCGCGGGCCGAGCGCGCGGATCCACCCAAGCTCGAGCGACGTCGTCGCATAGGTGCGATCGAGCGACGTGGGATCGATGGCCGCCATGCGCGGGTCCGTGGCCCGGCGCGCGGCGAGCGTGCCCACGCTGGCCCCGAGCGCCGCGACGACCTCCGAGCGCGGCGCGATGGGGTGCATGTACTGTGCACGCACACTCCCCGAGCCCTCGTTCGGCGGGACCGCCGCGTCGAGGGCGACGTTCTGCATGACGAGCCCCCCCGCGTCGAGGCGCCAGAATCCTCCGCCGCGCTCGAGGCGCACGAACGAGGTCTGAAGCTGGAGCGTCCCCACGAGGGCCGCGTTCGGGAAGACATTGCGCCCGTCTTGGCTAGCGATTTGCCTCGCGTTCGAGTTCCAGCCCGCCGTCGCGTCGACCCGCACGACGCGACGCCACGCGCCTGCCTCGCCCGCGTCAGGAGCCTCGTGAACGTCCGTCGTGCCTGGCACGACGAGGGGCTGACCGTCGGGGCCGACCACGACCTCGCCCTGCGCCGGGGCGGACTCGCGACTCACGGGGCGCGGCGGGGTCCACGAGAGCTGTGCAGGAAGGAAGAGAGCGGCGAGCACCGGGGAAGCATAACGCTCCATCGGAGCCAGGTCCGTGCAAGGATGGCCGACGTGCGCATCGTTGCGATAGCCCGTGTTTTCCCGAACCGACTGGAACCTCTGGAGGGGCCTTTCAATCGGCAGCAGTTCGGTGCGCTTGGCTCGCACGCCGGTGAACCCGTGCACGTGCTCCACGCGGTGCCTCACCTCCCCTTCGCGGCGCGCCTCGGTCGGCCCGCACGCGCCGCGCTCCTCGCCTCGCTCCCCGATCACGACGTCATCGACGGCATGCCGGTCACCACCTTGCGCCACGGCTACGTGCCGCGCGTGGGGCTGCCCGTGGCCTTGCCGCTCTTCGAGCACGCGCTGCGGAGGCACGCGAATCTCCTGGCGAGCGCAGATGTCGTCCTCGGGTCTTGGGCCTTCCCCGACGGCTGCGCAGCCGTGCGCGTCGCCCACGCGATGGGCAAGCCCTGCGTCGTGAAGATGCACGGCTCCGACGTGAACGTGGTCGCCAAGCACCCGGTCGCCGCGCGCGCGATCGCCCGCGACCTCGCCCGCGCCGAGGCCATCGTGGTCATGGCGAAGAGCCTTGGCCGCTCCCTCGAGGCGCTCGGTGTCCCCGCAGACCGCATCGCGTTCGTGCCCAACGGCATCGACGGCGCGCGTTTCTTTCCTCGCCCCGTCGACGAAGCACGGAAGGGAACGCCGCTCGTCTCATCGGCGCCGATCGCGCTCTTCATCGGGCGGCTCGAGCCCCAAAAGGGCCTCGGCGATCTCCTCGACGCGTGGCCGCTCGTGCGGGCGCAGGTGCCCGGCGCGACGTTGCGCCTCGTGGGCGCAGGTCCCCTCGAGGCACGTGCGCGCGCGACCGAGGGCGTCGAGGTCCTTGGCGCGAAGCCCCACGGTGAGATCCCCCGAGAGCTTCACCTCGCGAACGTGTTCGTGCTCCCGAGCTGGGCCGAGGGTATGCCGAACGTGGTGCTCGAGGCGCTGGCCTGCGGGCGCCCGGTCGTCGGCAGCGCCGTAGGGGGCATTCCCGACGCGCTCACGAGCGAGACCGCGGGCACGGTGGTCCCGCCTCGCGATGCCGCGAGCCTCGCCGAGGCCCTCGCACGACGTCTCCGCGCGACGAGCGACCCCGAGGCTGTCGCTCGCTTTGGACCGCCCTCCTGGGACGCGAGCGCCCGGAGCCTCTTCGAGGTACTCGAGCGAGCGCGCGCTACTCGCCCGGGTTCGATCGTCGCTCGATGACGACGGCGAGCTCGTCGCGCACGGCGCCGTAGCGCGACGACAGATCCGCGAAGCGCTCGTTGTCGGCGAGGCTCCACACGAACGAGTGCGCGTAGGGCGTGCCACGCAGCCCGACGATGCGCCGCTCGAAGAAGGGAGCTCCGCGCGCGATGGCCTGCGCCGCCTCCCCGGCCTCGCCCATCGCCCGATGCGCGTCATGAAGCGCGAGGAAAATCGGCGCTTCGTTCATGAGGCTCGGAGCGCCGGTCTCCACGAGCTCGGCGGCACGTTGCGCGAGCGTGAGGGCCTCCGCCGCGTTCCCGCGCACGAGCTCCGCGGAGGCCAGGCGGCCAAGCGCCACGGGCAAGAGGTCGAGCATTTGCGTGTGCTCGTACCCCGAGACCGCGGAACGCAAGAGCCGCTCGGCCACGGTCGCCGCGCTCGTCTCCGCCGCGCGCAGGTGCTCGAGCGCGCGGTAATACACGAGCCCGAGCGACCCGCGGTCACTGGGGAGCCACGCGCCCGAGGCCACGTCGTCGAGGCGGCCGCGCTCTTCCGCAAGGAGGGCGTCCGCGCGCGGGTCACTGCCGAAGGTGCTGGTCCAGCAAAGGAGCACCATGCGGCCATGGCGCTCGCCACCCGTCGCGCCGATCGCCGTCGCGAGGCTCACGCCGGCGTCGATGGCTTCGCGCGCCTCCGCCGCAGCCCCGAGCGTGATGAGCGCGAAGCCCACGTTGATCGAGAGCATCGCCTCGCGGGTCTTGAGGTTCGCCGCAGAGGCCGCGGCCACGGCGGCGCGACGCGCTTCGAGCGCCGCAACGGGAGCGCCACGGGCCTGGTGCACGACCGCGAGCGCCTGCCACCCGTCGACCGCAGCGCCCGCAAAGCCGCTGCCTCGCGCCGCCGCGAGGAGGTGCCCCGCCACGCGCTCCGCGTCGTCGTAGTTGCCCGAGAACGCGTGACGCGTCGCGAGTGCCGCCGAGAGGCGAACTTCTTCGTCGATGAGGCCGAGCACTTCCGCTTCGTGACGCAAGGCTTCGAGCTCCCCAACGACCGACTCGCCGCCGCCCGAGGCGTCTGCGTAACGCGCGCGCGAGCTCCGCGCACGCAAGCGACTCGGATCGTCGTGCGCGTTGTCGAGGAGCGCCTGCACCGCCGAGTGACGATCCGCCGCTCGCGCGTCAAGGCGCGCCCACGCGTCGTCGAGGACGAGCGCCGCCGAGAACGCCTCTTCGCGCGTCGCCGCGTGCGCCAAGGCTTTCTCCGCGTAATCCACCGATTGCCTGAGCAAATTCGCGGCGAGCGCGCGGCGCGCAGCGCGCTCGAGGTGACGAGCGGCTTCGGCGTACTCGTGGCCCATCTCGAGGTGGCTCGCGACGATCGCGTCGTCCTCACCGACCGTTGCGAGCCAACGACCTGCGAGCGAGTGGAGCTCACGGCGCGCACCGTCCGCGAGCGCGGCGTACGCGACCTCCTGCATGAGCGGGTGCTTGAAGGTCCACTCGCGTTGGCCCAGCAGGTGCGAGTTCGCTTGCTCGACGACGACGCCCGAAGCCGCGAGGAGCTCGAGCACGCGCGCCGGGGTCTGAATGCCGAGCGCGCCGAGCCCGTGCTCCCAAACGACGACGCCAAAAATGCTCATGCAGAGGGCAGCTTCCCGGAGCTCGTCGTCGAGTGCGTCGAGCTGCACCTGAAGCACGGCTTCGATCGTCGCCGCGCTCGTGGCGTCGCGCCCCTGCGCCGCGAGTCGCGCGAGCTCCTCGGCGAAGAGCGGCAACCCCGCCGCCTGCCCCGCGAGCATGTCGCACGCCGACTCGTCGACGTCTCCGCGCTCGGCAAGCACGCCTCGCACCAGGAGGCGAAGCGCGCGATGCGGCAGCGGCTCGAGCTCGAGGTGAAGCGGCGCACCGGAGGCAAATGCGCGCGAATGCTGGCCCCAAAACGCGGGACGTAGCGCGGTCACGACGAAGAGCGCGTGCCGCGAAGCGCGCGCGACGAGCTGCTCGACCCACGCGAGGCTCTCCGCGTCCATCCACTGACCGTCGTCG
>CAIOHM010000132.1 GCA_903858055.1 uncultured delta proteobacterium | reverse complement strand
GACACGCTGCACCCGTGCCTAGACAGGGGGTACGACGAGTACCGCAAGACCGAGTGGACGCGCGCGAAGGTCGCGATCGATCTTGCGGACTTTCGCCTCTCTTCGATGGGCCTCGTGCTCGCGAAAGGGCCCGAGCCCGTCGCGCTCGAGGTGGGCGACGGCGCGCTTACGCTCACGCCGACCCACGTGCGCCTCATGGCGGCAGACGAGACCGGATCGACGCGCGTAGGCCTTTCGCTCGCGGTGGACGACCTCGCCTCGCGCGGCGCGGTGCGCGGGCGCCTCGACATGCCCGTCACGAGCCTCCAGCTCTTCGCGAGCCTCGACCCGCGCCTTCGACGGGCGAAGGGGACCCTCGCAGGGGAGATCGTCTTGCAGGGGGAGCTCGCGAACCCGAGCATCAACGGCGCGTTCCACGTCGATGCCGACGAGATGCCCCTCGGTGAGAACCTGCCCGCGCTCGCCGACGTGCGTGCAGACTTCAAGCTTTTGCCCGATCGGTTTCAGCTCACCAAAGCGACGGCGCGTACGAGCGGCGGCGAGATCGAGGCGACGGGTGTCGTGGTCCTCGCAGGCTTCGAGCCCGTGCGCGCGGAAGGCACGATGAACGTGCGCGGCGTCCGCTTCTCCCCGGTCGACGGGACGCGTGCGTCGATCGACGGGCGCCTCGAGATGGCGCTCCCCAGCTTTCGCCGCGGTGGCGAGCGGGCGCGCGTGGGCGGCGAGCTCACGCTGCGCGACGCCGAGTACGTCCGCTCGATCAACCTCGTCACGGGGCTCGGCGGCGACGGCAACGGGCGGCGCACGGTGGACCATTACGACCCGGCGAACGACTGGGTCGATCTCGACGTGCAGCTCAAGACCGCGACCCCCATTCGCATCCGCAACAACCTCGTCGAGGTCATGCTGGAGACCGGCAACGTGGGGCTTCGCGTGACGGGGACGAACCAGCGCTTCGGCCTGCGCGGCGAGCTCTACGCCCTCGCGGGCGGGCGCTTTCACTTCCCCACGAACGACTTCGACGTGCGCTCTGCCACCGTGCGCTTCGACGACGCGACGCGCGTCGCGCCCCAGGTCGACGTCGCGGCTTTCACGGAGTTTCGACGCTTCTCCGATCGCAACGGCGTCGGCACCGGCGCGAGCGCTGGCGGCGGCGGCAGCGGTCAGAGCTCGTCGACCTGGCGCATCGATCTGCGCGCGACCGGTGACGCGAACGACCTCCGCCTCGCCATGACGAGCGATCCGCCGCTCGCGCAAGACGACATCGTGCTCTTGCTCACCATGGGCATCACGCGCACCGAACTCGACCAGCTCCGGAGCGGCGCCGCCATTGGCGCGCTTGGCGCGCTCGGAACGCTCGCGGGCGCTGACCGCGCGGTGCGCGACACAATCCGCGTGCTCGATGACTTCCGCCTCGGAGCCGGCTATTCGCCGCGCGCGGCGCGTACGGTGCCGCAGGTGACGGTCGGCAAGCGCCTCGGGGAGAGCGTCCGCGCGACGGTCACCACGGGCATCAGCGAGTCGAGCGATGTGCGATCCACCGTCGAGTGGGCCTTCGGGAGCACGACCAGCGCACAGGTGTCGTACGATAACTATACGAACGCGGCATCGTCTTCTGCGGGCAACGTCGGCCTCGACCTCAAGTGGCACCTGGAGTTCGAGTGAGGCTCGCGCGGTCGCTCTCGCTGATGCTCGTGCTCGCGTTGGCGAGTCCCGCGCGCGCGGAAGTGACGGCGGACGCGTTCGAGGCTCAGCCCGCGCCCAACCTCGTCGGCCTCCGCGGTCGCCTCGTGCGTCGTGTGACGATGCAGATTGCGCCCGCGCCCTGGCTCGTCGAGGAGAGCCTCCCGTCGTCGGCGCCCATCGTCGGGCGACCGTTCCACGAAGACGAGGCCCAAGACGTGCTCCGCGCGCTCCTCGCCACGGGCGCGTACGCGGACGGAGCCGTCGAGGCCATCGCCGAGGGAGAAGGGGTTCTCTTGAACCTTGCGCTCGTCTCGCGTCGCGTGGTCGACACGCTCGAGGTCTCGGTGCGCGGGCCTGCGCCGTCGCGCGACGAAATCGTCCGCTACGCGGCGCTGGTCGAAGGCCAGAGCGTGAGTAGCGTCGACATCGTGGAGGCGATCGATCGCGTGCGCGCGATGATCGCGCGTCGCGGTTACGACGGCGCCGAGGTACGCATGCGCACGCGCGAGACCGATCGCAGCGGGCGCCTCGCGTTCGTGCTCGAGGTCTCTGGCGCAACGGAGCGCACGATCGCCTCGAAAACCCTCGAACTCGAGCGCGCGGTCGGAGGGCTCACCGACTCTTGGCTCGACGAGCTCCCTCGGGCCGGCGCGCGAATCGACGAGGAGCTCTTGCGCGAGAAGGCGTCGCAGCTGCAGGAGCGCTTGCGCACGGCGGGCTATTTCGAGGCCTCCGTGGCGGTGCGCGTCGACGAGGGAAACGGGGTGCATCTCGCGGTGCGCCCCGGGGCGCGCTTTCGGCTTCGCTTCGAAGGCGCAGATCGCTTCGACGAAGATACGCTGCGCAAGCTCGCCGATTTCTCGACGCGTGAGGGGCGCGATGGCGCGTCGATCGCGGAGAGCCTCGCCGCTTTCTATGGTGCGCGCGGGTACCTCGACTGCGAGGTTCGGGCCGAACTTCGACGCGCAAGAGACGGGCGCTTCGCGGACCTCGTGATGATCGTCGACGAGCACGAGCGTGTGCCGATCGTGGCGAGGTCGTTCCCTCGCTTCGTCAGCGATCCGAACGCGGAACGCGGTCTGCTGCCTCGTACGGTTCAAGAGCTCGACGCGCTCGCTTCGGAGCTGCTCCGCGAATCCCTCCCCGGTATGCCGTTCTTCCGGCCGGTCACCGAAGAGCTCGCGCCCGGCGTCGTCGTGCGGAGTCCAGCGGGCGAAGAGACGGTGGAGCGCCTCGGCGCCGCGTTCTACCGCCCCGCGTACGACGGCGTTCGCGAGTTCATCGAGGAGTCCTACCGCAACGAGGGGTTCCTCCAGGCGAGCGCGGGCCCCGTGCTCGTGGTGCGGAAGCCCTGCGCCACGCCGTCGCCGCTCGGGTGTCCCGTCACGCCGATCGCGCCCGCGCTTCTCGAGGGAAACCTCGAGGACGCGCCGCCGACGTGCGATGCGCGCGATCACCGCGGCCCCGGTTGCGAGCGCGGCGTTGCGATCGTGATGCCCGTGAACCTCGGGCCGCGGACCTACGTGGCGGAGCTCGCGTTCAACGGCGTTCGGGCGATCACCGAAGCGGAAGCGAGCCGCGTGCTCGATCTCCGTCTCGGTGAAGCCGCGAGCACGCTCGTCTTCCAGGCCGCCGCCGACCGCCTCGTGGAGCACTACCGGGAGCAAGGGTACGCCTTCGCCGCGGCGCGCTTCGTCGTCGAGACGAGCCCGAACCGTGAAGTCGGGCGCGTGCGCTTCGACGTCAACGAGGGGCCGCTCGTCATCGTCGACTCGCTCGTCATCGAGGGCAACGAAGCGCTCTCCGAAGACCTGCTTCGGAGTCGCCTCGCGCTCGAAGTGGGGCAGCCCTACCGCACGAGCCTCGCCCGGAAATCGCGGGAGGCGCTGGCTGCGTTGCCCGCCGTGGCGAACGTCACCGTTGCCCTCGACGACGCCTCGGTGCCGTCGGCGCGGCAGCGTGTGGTCGTGGCGATTCGCGAGGCGCGTCGCCAGATCATCGAAGTGCGGCCCGGCGCCTCGACCGGTGAAGGTTTCCGAAGCTCGCTCGAATACACGCACCGCAACCTGCTCTCCTACGGTGTGAGCGCCTCGACGCGCATTCAGCTCTCGTACTTGCCGGACTTCCTTCTCCTCGATTCGGTGGCAGCGAGCAACATCGGCAAGCTCGACATGGCCGACCGCCTCGTGGCGCGCGCGACCGCGGGCATTGCGTTCCCCGACGTGGGCCTCGGCACGAGCGTGCGCGCGAGCATCGACCTCGCGCTGATTCGCGACCTCCAACGCGATTTCCGCCTCGACAAGCGCAGCGTCGCCGCGACCCTCGCGTGGCTTCCGAGCCCGCGTTGGCGGCTCTCGGTCGGACCGGTCCTCGAGTCGAACACCATCCGCCTGTTCGTCGACGCCGCGTCGGTCGAAGAGTACCTCCGCGACCTCGAAGAGAAGACCGGGCAGCCCGTCGACATCAACCTCCTCCGCTTGCTGCGCATCCCCAACGGATCGAGCACGGTCTTCGCGCAGAAGCTCCAGGTCGCCTACGACGTGCGCGACAACGCGTTCAACGCGCACAAGGGCTTCTTTGCCGCGCTCGCGCTCGAGCACGTGGACTCGTTTCCCGACGACGGCGCCGACGGCAAGACGCGCTTCGAAGGTCACTTCTTTCGCATTTCGGAGACCTTCTCGACCTACGTGCCGCTCCCGTTTGGCATGACGTGGGCGACCCAGCTGCGCCTCGGTCAGATCGCCCAACTCACGAGTCTCGCGCGCTCGAAGACCTACCCCGACCGCCTCTTCTTCCTCGGCGGCATGGACTCCGTACGTGGGTACTTGCAGGATGCATTCGTTCCTCAAGACCTCGCGAACGAGCTCGAGTCGAACCCCGACTTCACGCTCGCGAACGTCGTGTCGCGCGGCGGGAACCTCTTCGTGAACCCGCGTACCGAGGTCCGTGTTCCGGTGCTCGGTGTGCTCGGGACCGTGGTGTTTCTCGACGCGGCGAACCTTTGGCAAGATCCCTTCTCCCTCCTCGACAACCCGCGGAGCTTCACGCTGCGTACGACCGCGGGCACGGGCCTGCGCGTCGACACGCCGCTCTTCCCGATCGCGATCGACTTCGGCTGGAACCTCGCGCCGCGTGCGTGGGAAGACGCGTGGGCGTACCACTTCGCCGTGGGTCTCTTCTGATCGCGGGCTCGTCAGGGGGCGACGCGGAACATGAACTCGAGCGCCTTCGGCAGGCGCCGCTTCCACGCGCGCTCGGAGTGGCTGCCGCGCTTGTCGGTAACGAAGGCCAGCTGGCGCACGTGGTAGCCGCGCGACGCGATCTCGAGCGCCATCGCTTGCGCGATCGGGTGCATGTGCCCGCGGCCCTCCTTGAGGCCGCAGTCGAGGTAGACACGCGAGAATCGGGGCGTCGCGCGTTCGCGCAGGTCGGCGAAGATCCGACGGCCGCCAAACCATAGGGAAGGCGACATGGCGATCGCGCCGCCGAAGGCGTCGGGCCGCGCGAAGTGCGTCCAGAGCGCTGCGAGGCCGCCCATGGACGAGCCCCCCACCACGCCACCGAGCGCGCCCTCCAGCACCGGGAGTCGTGAGCGCAGGTGGGGCATGAGCCCGTCGGCGAGCCAGTCCGCGAGGTGGGGCGTGAGGCCGCCGTGCGACCCGCTTTTCCAGGGGCCGAGCTCGTCGATGCGGTGGCCGTTTCCGTGATCGACTGCCACGACCCAGGGCGCGATGCACACGCGCTTCGGCACGAGCCGATCGACGGCGCGATGCGCGTGCCAACCACCAGCGAACGAGCCCTCGTCGCCGAAGGCGTTTTGCCCGTCGAAGAGCACGAGAACCGGGCGCGGACGCGTGACGTTCTTCACCGCAGGGCGATAGAGCCGGACGCGGCGATGTCCGACGTGGGGGATGTCGAAGGCGCCGAGGTCGTCGAGGTGACCGTGGGGCAGCGGTCGCTTGCGCGGCGTCATGGGGCCTCGGCAGGCGCGGGCCCGAGCCACCCCTCGAAGGGACCGTCGTCGACCCATGCTCCGCTCGCGAGGGCTTCGTTCACGAGCGCTTCGCTCACCGCGATGGTCTCGAGCTCGAGCGTGCTTGCGATGCGAACGACGCGCAGCGGTCCCGGATTTCCCTGGACGGCGTGCATGGCGGCCCCGATCGCCTCGGCGTCCGAGGCGAGCGCGATGGGCATCTTTCCGCTCGCGAGGTTGCGGCTCGCGAGCACGTTGGTGGCCGTGGCGGTCGCGTCGAGCGTCCGACGGACGCGCTCGGTCGTCACGTCGGCCATGCCGATGCCGTTGCCGTTGCCCTTGGTCTCGCGGGTGAGGCCCAGCACGACGATGCGCTCGATGCGCGGGTCGACGCTGCCCGGCGCGCGCCCGACGACGTTGGGGTCGAGGCCCGTGCCCGAGAGGTTCTTGCCGATGCGCTCGACGATGCACACGTCGATCGGCGAGAGGCCGATGCGGGGCAGGAGCGCGCGTGCTTCGCGGAGGAGTTCGGGCTCGCGTGTCGCAAAATCGCTGGCGGCAACCACCTCGACACGCGAGAGCTCTTCGAAGGCGTTCTCCACGACGGCGACCGCCGCGGGCACACGCAGGGCCTCGGTGACGACCGCACGGGCGCGGGGCAGGAGCACGCCGAAGTCGTCGTACGGCTCTTCGTGGACGCGCGCGGCGCCCTGGTGCTTGCCGAGACCGATGACGAGCATCTTCGCGATGCCGCTCTCGACCTCGCCGCGAAAGCCAGTGTGGGGCTTCACGCGGGCAATGGGGATGACGGCGTCGGCCTCGCGTGCGGCGGTGGCGTCGGCGACGATCTCGAGCGTTCGACCGCGCGGCGTCGTGATCGACCCAAGCGCGACCACGTCCATGGAGGCGCGGATCGGCGCACCGACGCTCGCCTCCGTGACGCCGAGGCTCGCGAGCAGTTCGCGCTGCCCCTCGGGGGTCGCGCCCCCGTGCGACCCCATGGCAGGCACGAGGAACACGGTCGCCCCTTGGCTCCGCAGCGCGTCGACGGTCGCGCGGACGAGGCGCGGGAGCTCGGCAATGCCCCGGCTGCCCACGGCCAGCGCCACGCGGTCGCCAGGAGCGACGGCCCCGCGGAGCCCCGAATGGACGAGCGCCTCTACGTCGACGACCGGCGCCTTGGTGCGGCGCGCGCGCAGGCGCCGAAGCTTCAGGGGCTCGGGGAGCGGGAAGGCGAGGCGCATGGTCGGAATCTTGGCCGTTTCCTGGGGTCTCTCTACACCGGACCCGTGGCCTCGGCGCGAAGACTTTCGACGATGCTCCTCGGGTCGGTGCTCGCCGCGGGCGCCTTGGGGTGCGTGCGTGCGGAGCCCGAGCTGCGGCTCGCGGTCGCGGAGGGGGTCGAGAGCGCGGACCTCGAGAGCGGCTCGACGCTGGTCGTGCGCGGCGAGGGGTTCCCGGTGGGCGCCCCCGTGGAAGTCAGCCTCTCGGGCGAGCGCCGCAGCTACGTGCACCCCGGTGACTTCGCCGCGTCGCTCCCGGCGCGGGCCGCGGCGCATGACCGTGTGGAGGTTCCGCTCGACGCGCCCGCGATGACGACGCTGCTCGGCGCGGGAGACGATGACGCGCGCCTTGCCGTCGCGCTCGAGGTTCGCTTTCACACGACCGGGGCGGTGGTCACGACAGCGCCGATCCCGGTGGAGCTCCGTGCGCGGTCTTTTCCTCGCAACGAGCGCGTGGCGGCCGAGAAGCGCGCGCGCGTCGAGGAGGCGCTTCGTGGGGCCGGGCTCACGCTCGAAGGCGGCCTCGTGGTTGCGCGCGTGGCCCCTTCGATCCTGAGGCGCGGCGACGTGGCCGAAGGCGACCGGATCACCGCCATCGACGGGATACCCGTCGCAACGCTCGACGACGCGATCCCTCCGCCCCCCGTGGGGTTGATGCAGATTGCAGCGACCTCGCCGGAGGGGGTCGAGCACGGTGCGAAGGCGTTCCTCGGCGTGCAGTGGGTCGCGCGCATGGCCGCGTGCGTGGGCGCGCTGCTCGCGGTCGTCGCGCTCTTTCGACGGGTGCGTCCAGCGGCCTCCCGTGCGATGCCGCGCATGACGAGCGAGCCACCGGCGCGGAGCGCGCTCGCTGCAACGGCTGGGGCTGCGCTTGCCTTCGAGCTCCTCGCCCGTTTTCTCCGCGTGCGTCTCGACGCGCCGGTCGTCCTCGCGTTCGCGTCGATCCTGCTCTTTGGTCCCGCGCGCCGCTCGATCTTCCTCGCGCTCGCCTTCGGTCTCGCGTCGAGCGCGGCGCTCGTGGCGGGCGGTGTGTTCCGCGTCGACGAACTCCACGGCGCGCTGAGCCCGATGGCCCTGCCGGGCCTCTTGCTCGTCCTCGCCGTTTGGGGCCAGCGCTTCGGTGGCGGGCTCCCGACGCGCTCCGCGTATTTGAGTCTGCTCTTCGTGCTCCTCCCGGCGGTGCATGTGTTTGCGCCGCGCGTAGGGGTCTTGCCTGCGGTGGGGCGCTCCGCGGTCGCAACGGCGCTGGTCGTGTTGGCGCTGCCTTCGCTCCAGCGCGGTACGGCCCCGCTGCGGGATGCGCTCTCGCGCTCGATGCTCGGTATTTCCCTCGCAGGAGCGTTCGTGGCGCTGGCGTGTGCGATCGCCCTCGGGCCCCTCGCAGGCGCTGTCTCGGCAAGCGCGGCGTGCGGGCTCCTCGTCGTGGGAGCGATCGTCATCGCCTCCGCTGCGCGAAGCGCGTGACGGCGTTCACGGGGTAAGCGCTCCCTCCGAGAGCGCCGCAGCGGGCCCTGCGACGACGCGGAGCTCGTCGCCGATCGCGGAGACCTCCAGGGCTCCAACGCCGTCGCGCGCGAACCGTGGACCGCCGAAGGCATGGGCGAGCCGGGCCGCAACGTCATGGGCTCGCGTTCGGAGCGGCGCGTCCCAGCGCACGCGCACGCGGAGCGCGCGATCGTCACCGCGCGCGAAGAGCTCGGCCTCGCCGTTGCCCCAGCCGCTCGCGAGCGCCGCGGCGTCGGACTCGGGAAGGAACACCGCGAGCCACGTGCGAAGGTCGAGCTCGCCGAAGGTGCGCCGTGCGCGGCGCGTGAAGCCCGCCGGGACGCGTGGCGCCTGCGGGAGCGGTCGCGGAAGTTCGCCTCGCAAGTACTTCTCGACGTGGAGCAGCTGCTCGGTGGTCCGCGGCGGGCGTCGCCAGGCCGCGTTCACCGCTCGCCAACCTCCGCGTACGTACAACGACCATACGAAGCGCGTACCGTGCACATATGGAAAAGCGGCGGCGTCCGCGACGGCGGAGGGGATGGCTTCGCCGGCGGAGCGGCGGTTGGCCGTGAGGAATCCCTCGAGAAACGCCTCGAGGAACGTCGCGTCGACCGGCTCGAGTAAGTTCGCGTCACGCAGCACGGCGAAGGTCGCGTCGCCCTCGGCGAAGGCGTGGCGAGCGCTCAGCGCGTCGGCTCCACGAGCGTCTTCGGTGATCATGCGCGCGAGGCCGAAGTGATCGTCTTGGAGCGCGTGCACGAGCTCATGGAGGAGCACGGTTCCGTCGGCCGTGCGGCCTCCTTCGGCGAGCACGTAGAGGGTCTTCTCGCGGGGCACGTAGACCCCGGCGGCGAGGGATGCGAGCGGGCTCTCCGAGGGAGGGGGCGCCCGAGCGAGGCGCGGCACGCAGCGATCGACCGGGCGAATCCCCAAGAGGCACTCGCGGGCGTCGTCGTCGTCCTCGGCCATCGGACGCAGGGGCCGGGGGTCGCCACGCTCGGGGTCACCACGCTCGGGGGCGCCACGCTCGCCCAAAGCCGTCGCGAGCTCCGCACGGCCCACCTGCTTGACCGTGAAGCGGCCGCGCGTCGGAAGCTCCCGCGCCGCCGACGCCGCTCGGAGCGCCTCGGCCACGCGCTCCTCCCATGGCTCTCCGGCACGGGACGCCGGCGCGGCGAGACCCATGGTCAGAGCGAAGGCAAGGGATCGACGCGGGAGGGCAGGGGACAAGGGGCCTTGCGGGGGGAGACCGCGCGTCGCGCAGCGTAGCGCAACGGTCGAGCCACGCGCGGCATCCATGCGGGGATGCACGCGGAAGCCGGAACTCGCAGCGGGGCGCTCGACGTCGTCGTCGTGGGAGCGGGCATCGCGGGGCTCGCCGCGGCG
>CAIOHM010000131.1 GCA_903858055.1 uncultured delta proteobacterium | reverse complement strand
TAAGGTCGTGCAAGGAAAAGCGGCGTCGGACGTTCAGACACAGCCGTGCTTCTTCAAGAATTCCACGATCTTGGCATCGACGAATGCGTGATGTTCAAGGGAGGCCACGTGGGTTCCACCGGCGATGAAGAGGAACTCGCCCTTGGGAATCTCTTCGGCCATGGCCTCGGCGAGGAACGCGGGCGTGAACGTGTCGCGCTCGCCCGCGACGACGAGCACCGGCACTTCGAGCGTACGCAGGCGATCCCAAGCCGAATGCTCACCGGCGCCGCGAAGCATGCGCAGGAAGAGCGGCAGATCCACGTGGGTCATGTGCTGCATGTAAGGCAGCATGTCCGCGGGGTTGATGCGGTCCGCGTTGACCTCGCCCGTCGCGAGGGCGATCTTCAGCGCCAGCTCCGGCGGCACGCGCGACCAGAACGCGCGCGAGAGATCCGGGTACTTGAGCACGGCGTCGATGAGCTGAGGCAGCACCATACCCAGCAAAGGCGTGCCGTGAAACGTGTGCGTCACGCGCCCGAAGCTGCCGCAGATGAGCACGATCGCCTCGACGCCCGCGGGGTTCGCGAGGGCGTTCTCGAGCGCGACCTGGCAGCCCATCGAGTGACCGATCAGGACCGAACGACCGCCGCCGTGAAAGGCGCGCACGGCCGAGAGGTCGTCGGCCAATTGGGGGATGTCGACGCGTTCGCTCGCGGGCGTGCCGCTACGACCGTGACCGCGGTAGTTCCAGTGGACGAGCGGCGCGACCTCGCGAAGCTCGTCGCGCAGGTACCGCCAAATGAAGCCGTCGCAGAGGATGCCGTCGCAGAGGTAGACCTGAGCGGGGTCACCGGCACCCGCGAACGGGTAGGAGCGCGCGTAGAGGCGCGTGCCGTCGTTCGCGAGCACCGTCTGGACGCGACCGTCGATGGGCGGTTGCGACGCCGAAGCCGAACTCATGGTCGAAAGGGCTCCTCGCTCGCAACGTGTCAGTCGTTGGGATCGCTCTCGTCGGGCTCGTTGACGCTCGGGTACTTGCCGATCTCGGGCTTCGCGAGCTTCCACGCGCGCTGCACGATCCAGCTCATCGAGCGGTCGAGGCGGCGCGCCTCTGCCCAGATCTCCTCGAGCATTTCGCGGGGGAAGTACAGGCTCTGCTTGCGCTTGTCGCTTCGGTCCCCACCACGGATTCGCGAGAGCGACTCCAAGTCTTGCGGTCGCTCCGAAGTACGGATGCGCCCGATGGAATCACTCTCACCCTTACCGATGCCGTCCTTGTCGCCGATGGCCACGTTGCCTCCGAACCAATGTGCACCGATCATTCGTCGATGCGGCGAGGTGAGACTATCGTCGGGAGTCGGTGCTGAATAGAGACATCGTCGTACTTTTCACGATTCTGCTCGCGGGATGTTCTCCAGGAAAACCCGTCGATCGCGTCGAGTCCGCGCTCGACGCGATCCGCGAGCGGCATTGGCAACCGCCGGCCGACGATCGCCTCGCCGACGCGGCGGTGCGGGCCATGGTCGCCGAGCTCGATCCGCACTCGGTGTACTTGAGCGACGACGAGCTGCGGTGGTTCGAAGAGGACGTGCGTGGGAGCTACGGCGGCGTCGGGATCGAGGTCGTGCCCGAGGGTGACTCCTGGCGCGTCACGGGCGTGGTGCCAGGCGGACCTGCGGAGCTCGGTGGGCTGCGTGCGGGCGACCTCATCGAACGCGTCGACGGCCGAATCCCCGGGAAGACTCCGCGCCTCGATCTTCTGAAGCGCCTGCGCGGGCCCGTCGGCGGCGCGGTTACGCTCGACGTGTGCGCGATCTCGCGTGGAGGTGATCGTCGATCGCTCGCGCTCGTGCGCGCGGCGGTGACGGCCCAGAGCGTCGTCACCCACGAGCCTGTGGTCGATGATCGCGGCGTGGCCCTCGTACGCGTGCGCCAGTTCCAGGATGCGACCCGCGACGCCTTCCTGCACGTCGAAGAGCGCCTGCGCGAGCGCGGCGATTTGCGAGGTATCGTGCTCGATCTTCGCGGCAACCCGGGCGGCCTCGTGGACGTCGCGCGCTCGATCGCCGACCGATGGATCCCCTCCGGCCCCGTGCACGCCATCGCCCTCCGTGGTCGTGAGACCCGCCAGGTGCAGGCGACGGGTGACGCCCCTCTCGCGCGCGTTCCAACCGTCGTCCTCGTGGACGCGGCGACCGCGAGCGCGGCCGAGCTCCTCGCCGCGGCGCTGCGGGAGCGCGTGGGCGCGCGCATCGTTGGCGAGCGCACCTACGGGAAAGGCACCGTGCAGATCGTCGAGCGCTTGCGTGGCGGCGGAGCGCTCGATTTGACCGTCGGCGAGTACCGCACGGCCTGCGGCAACACCATCCAAGCCTTTGGCCTCGAGCCCGACATCGCGTTCCGCGGTGACGGCGCATCACGCAAGCCCGAGCGCGAGGAAGACCTGGCGCGCGCGCTGCGCATCGACGCGCCCCGCGAGCTCTCACGAACGCCGCTGATCGACGCGCTCACGCCGATCGTTCGTCCCACCGAGACGCGCGTCGTCGATGCTGCGCTCGTGCGTGCGCGCGAGCTGTTGCTCGAGGCGATCAGCTCGGGAGAAACGCCTTCGCTGCGCGCATGCCCTCTCTGAGCGCGGCGCCGATCGTACGCGGTCCGTCGGCGCACGCATCGCCGGCCACGCGAACGGGCGACTCGGTGCGAGCCTGCGGCGCGAGGTTCTCGTCGACGAGGACGCCTAGCTTCTCGAGCACACCGGCGCCTCGAAGCGACGAGAAAAGCGTGTCGGTCGAGAACCCGTAGCGCGATCCCTCCGGGAAGAGCTCACGCCCGTCGACGCCCACGGCGAGCAGCGGAGCGCGGAACGCGAGGGAGGGTCGCGTGCGGTGTGAAGGGGCGATTTCGCGCTCGGCGAACGCCCGCGGCACTTCGATTCCGCCTGCGACGAAGCCGCCGCTCGCCACGACGACGCCGCGCCCCTCGATCGTCGTGCCGCCTGCGAGCGTGAGCACGACGCCCTCCGCCGAAGCATCGAGGCTCGTCACGCGCGCGCGCGTGCTCGTGACATTCAGTTCGCGAAAGAGTGCGTCACGCCGGTGCGCAAAGCGCAGCCCTGCGGCGCCCGCCAAGGTCGTCGCCGCTTCGCCGACGGGGAGGGCGAGCGACTCGGTCAAAAGCGGGCGCAACGACCGCGACACGCCGAGCCAAGGCGGCATGAGCAAGGCCGTCGCGGTCGATCGCCAACGCTCGAGCGCACCCTCGAGCTCCGTGGAGAAGGTGCGGGCGCGGGCGTCGTCGTCGAGGCGCCGCGCGATGGCGCCGTCCGCGAGCTCGAGCTCCTCGGGGAACAACAAACGCGGCACGGAGACGACGCGTGCCTCGAACGCGCCGTTCGCGCTCGCGGTCAGCATTGCGGCGATCGCGCGCGCATCCCATTGAGGGCGAGGCAGCGCCGGCACCAAGACGAGCTTCGGCCGCGCGGCTTCGAGATCGAGCAACGCGCTGTCGTGACCGAAGGCCTCGCGCACAGTCCCGAGCGTCGTGACGAGCCGCGGACGAGGCCGCGCCAGCACGAGACCGAGGCGCGCGAGGAGCTCACGTTCCTCGGCAGAGACTTCGCCCGCGAGGCCATCGACGAGGCCGTTCCAAAGGGCCGTCGCACCCGCCGCGCCGTGGACCACGTGCACGGGAACGCCACGCGTCGCGAGCATGAACGCCGCCGAAACACCGGCCATTCCCGCACCGAGGACGAGCACCGGCGGGCTCACCGTTCGCCTCCCTCGGGCCCGAGGAGCCCGCGCACATACGCGCGGTGCAGCGCCTCTTGCTGGGCCTGCTCGCCGTCGAGAATCGGCCTCCTCATGAGCGCTTGCGTCTCGAGCAGCTCGAGCCCCTGCCGCAAGCCCTCGCGCGGCGACAGCCCCCGCTCGGAAGCGACGATCTGCCCACAACGCAGGGCGCAGCGCATACCTCCGCACGCTCCGAGACCGAGGCGGGTGCGGCGCGAGACGTCGCTCGCCGTCTGCGCGAACTCCTCGCGAACCACGTGCCTGACCTCGGCGCCGAGCACCGGCTCGCACGGGCACACGACCTCGGCGTTGCGCGCGTCGTCCCGCAGGGTTCGCAGGATCCGTGAAGCACCCTCGCCATGACGAAACACGAGGCGACGCGCGGCGATGGGGGTCGACGCGAAATTCGTGAGCGAGGTCCACCGCGGAGGGAACCGTGGCACCGCCGGGCAGGGGCGCGAGGTGGGTCTGGCACGAGCGGCTGACCCCGAGCGCCTTCGCGACGACGTCGGAGGCCTCCTCCGCAAAGAGCCTGTAGCTTGCAAGCTTTCCGCCGATGAGGGAGATGACGCCCGGCAAGCCCGCCGCCGCGTGGTCCACGATCTCGTGTTCGCGCGAGAGCTTGTCCTCGACCTTGCCCCACTTGAAGAGGGTCGGCCTCACACCGGCCCATGTCCCGATCGCTCGTGCTCGACGAATGGCAGGAAAAACACGGGCGACGGCGTCAATGAGGTAGCGCGCCTCCTCGCTCGTCGGGAGCACGCGGTCGAGGTTGCCATGGTAGTCGTCGTCGGTGGTCCCGATGACGGTCATGTTCTCCCACGGCTCGAGGAAAGCCTGACGCCCGTCGATTGCCTTCGCGACGATCGCGTAGTTCGTCACGCGCCGCTCGTAATAGACGTGGATCCCCTTGCCGGGTCTCACCTTGAGCGCGCCACGCGCCTCGTCCCCGAGCGCCGCCGTTAGCGGACCCCACGCGCCCGTCGCGTTGATTACAAACGAAGCGGCCACGCGCCGCACTTCGCCCGTGAGGACATCGCGCGCGGTCACGAGCCACTTGGGAGTTCCCTGCGAAAACGCGTACGCCCCGGGGATTGAAGCGATCTGTTCGACGGAGCTGTGGACGTGGACGACGGCCCCGTGCCGGGCGGCATCCACCGCGTTCAACGTGCACAGGCGCGCGCCATCGGTGCCCCACTCGTCGAAGGTCACGCCGCCGCAGGCCTCGGCCGCAAGCCCCGGTTCGATCGCGAGGAGCTCTTCTTGCGTAAGCCGCGTATGCGATTCGCCACGCTTCAGCGGCTGGTAGTCGTCGTAGGCCCGGAAGTACGCGTCGACGAGCTCGAGCATCACGCGGCCCTTGGCCCCGCGCTCGATAGGCATCAGAAACGGAATGCGGAACAGCAAGTGCGGGGCGATTTGCTGGATGAACCCCGAGTCTTTGCAGGAAGCCGCGGTGACCGAGGCGTCGTAGGCGAGGTAGCGAGCGCCTCCGTGAATCATGCCGCTCGAGTTGCCGCTCGCACCGAACGCGAGATCGTTCCGCTCGAAGAGCACCACCTTGAGACCACGCAGCGCGAGGTCGCGGGCCGCACCGGTGCCGTTGACTCCCGCGCCGATGACGATCACGTCCGCTTGCGAGGCGTGCGCGAGGTCGTGGTTCGACGCCTCGGGCACGCTGCTCACGCGGAGACCTCCACGTCGCGCTTCTTCTTCTGGCTCTTGCGCACGAGGCGCTCGAGCACGAGGGCCAGCTTGTCGAAGAGCAGCTCGTTGCCGTCTTGGCGGTGCTTCGCGACACGCTCGGTCATGCGAGGAACCTCGGCGAGGAAGCGCTTCAGCGACTTCGCGTCCACGCTCTCGTGCATCGCGCCGTAGCCGAGGTGTTCGAGGTAGCGGCCGTTCATCTCCTGCTCGTACTGGTGGCGCACGGGCACGCTGTAGATCGGCTTGCCCAAGAAGACCGCCTCGGAGAGCGTCGTAAAGCCGCCGTTCGCGACGACGGCCTTCGCCGTGGCCATGTGTTCGATGAACGTGGCCTCGTCGAAATCGAACAGCTCGCAGTTTCCGATCGTCGCGCGACGGCGCAGCCCGTACACGTAGAAGCGCTCGTTCTTGAGGGAGTTCAGCGTCGGAATGAGCGTCGTGTCGCTCGTGCTGGTCTGGTAGACCAGCACGTGATCGCCGGCCCGCGCCGAGCCCTTCGCCTTCAAAATGGAGTCCCGAAGGATCGGCGGCACGAGCATCGTCGTCGCGGCGTACTTCGGCTTGATCGGCGGCTCGAAGTACGTCGTCACGAACGCATAATCGAGGCTCGGAAGCTTCGCGCGGACGAAGCTCTTGGTCAGCTCGAAGTCGAAGCGCGATCCCTTGGTGATCGACTTCGGATGCTTGCAGCGCGAGATGATTTGCTGGTTGTCGATCGACACGACGGGCACGCCCTGGCGGCGCCCCACGTAGCCCGCGAAGGAGTCGAAGTCCGTGATCACGACCTCGGGGCGAAATGCCGCGACGCGGTCGTAATAGGCGAGGAGGTTCGCCTGCAGCATTTCCGGGGCCGCGAGGAAGTTCTGGGCGATCGTCGCGTCGAGGGCCATGCCGTTGTCTTCGTAGCGAATCTCGAAGCCGCGGATCTCGACGACGTCTTTGAACGCCTTCGCCATGTAGTGGTACGCGCGCCCGCTCACGACGATCTTCACGTCGTGGCCGCGACGCACGAGCTCTTCGCAAACGACTTTGCTGCGCGTCGCGTGGCCCATGCCTTCGCCGACGACGCCGTAGAGGATTCTCATTGGTCTAGCCCCTCGTTCGCCCGAAAAACCGGGTCGCCCAGGCGTTAACCGACCTGCGTAGGCTGGAAACCCGCCTTCTCGAAGGCGGCGCGGAGCTCGACCGAGGTGTACGGCTTCCCGAGGAAGAAGTCCGCGCCGGCGGTCATGGCCGCCTGCTGCGTCTCGGCGGAGGTGTCGGAAGACACGAAGCCGAAGCGCACGCGCGAGCCCTGTGCGCGAGCCGTCTGGAGCACACGCAGCCCGTTGAGGGGCGACATGTACCAATCGCACAGGACGAAGTCCGGCGGAGTTTGCAGACTGATTTTGAGGGCTTCGGGGCCATTCGCCGCTTCGACGAAGGTGTGGCCCGTGAAGCCAGCGAGTTCGATCGCCCGCCGAATGGTGGCTCGGGCAGCGGCGCTGTCATCGACAATCAGGAAGCGCAACGGGACCTCCGCGAAAGGGTCAGCCCCCATAAGACCGGCTCCGATGCATACCGTCAAGAACTCCCCGCGGGGCTTGGGTTGCGTTGACTCCGCAGGGGCTACTGGGCTACTCGCCGCCAGTCCACGCTCCCGCCGTTCGTGCGGGCCGGAGAATCCTGTGTCGAATCTTTCCGTGATCCTCGAGCCGACCTCCCCGAAGGCTGGCATCTC
>CAIOHM010000130.1 GCA_903858055.1 uncultured delta proteobacterium | reverse complement strand
CGATCGCCACGATCGCGCGGCGATCGATCGCGGCGGCCACGGCTCGTCGCACCTCGACGTTGTCGAAGGGCGCGATCTCGGTGTTCATGCCTTCGCCCCAAAACGTCGTCGCGGCCTCGCGGGCTCGCAGCGCGTGCCAGCGACCGTCGTCCAAGAACCGCCGCGCCGCCAGCGAGCCGAGGTCGCGCGTGACGTGCAGATCGCCTGCAACGAAGAGTATTTCCTGCATGCGCGAGGGCACTTGGAGACGCCAGCGCACGCTGTCGAGGAGCGGGTAGGGCGTATCGAACCAGCCTTCGAAGCGTGCGAGCGTGATCGACTCGCCGCGCACGAAGCCGCCTGGCGCGAGCTTGAAGGGCCCCGCGCCGCAGGGCTCGAAGTTCGGGTCTCCGGGCGGGCGCGCGCTCGGGCACACGGGGCGCGCCTGCACGATCGTGAGGCTCGGTACGAACGCTGCGTCGTGGCGCTCGAGGTCGAAGCGCAGCGAGAGCGGGCCCTCGACGACGATGCCGCTCACGTGATCGCTCGCGCCCGACTGGAACGCGCCAACACCGCGAACGTTCGACAAAAAGCTCGTCGAGACGCTCCCCGCGTTCGGGGCGAGGAGGCGCAAGAACGAGCGTTCGACCGCGGCCGCGTCGAGAGGCGCGCCGTCATGAAAGTGGAGGTTCGGGCGCAGCACGAAGCGTACGGTCGCATCGTCGTGACGTTGCTCGATGCGCTCGGCGAGCACCGGCACCACGCGCCCCTCACGGTCCACGTCGACGAGACCGGCGTAGAGGTTCACGGCGATCGCCGCGTCGACGCCGGAGGCAATGCGCGCCGGGTCGAGGCTCCGAACGTCGGCGAGCGTCGCGAGCTCGAGGCGGCCACCCTGCTGGGGTTCGAGGCCGTCCGCGCCCGCGATCGGCGACGGGATCTCGCGGGAGCAGGCGCTCGCGAGTGACCACAAGAGCGCCGAAACGAAGGCCCGCCGCGCGGCACGTTCAGCCATGGTCTGCCTCCCCTGAGGGGCGCCGCAGGGCGCGCGCGAGGCCTTCGGCGGCGAGCACGAGCGCGACGAGGGCCAGGGTCGGCGCGACGATGAGCCAAGGAGCCTCGGCGAAGAAGTCTTGGCCGTCGGCGAGCATGGATCCGAGCGTCGCCGCGGGCGGGGGAAGCCCGAGACCCAGGTAGCCGAGCGCGGCTTCGGCGACGACGAGCTGAGCGAACGTGCTTGGCGCGAGCGCGAGCGCGAAGGCGAAGCAGCGCGGAAGGAGGTGCGATGCGAGCACGTGCGCAGAGCCCGCGCCCAGGGCGTGTGCAGCCTGCACGTAGCCGCTCGCGTGCAGGAAAAGTGCTCGGTCACGCACGAGCTTCGCCGTCGCGGGCACGCTCGCGAAGGTCATGATCGCGACGAGGTGAATCGGCCCGACCTCGTCGCTGAGCGCAGCCGCCGCGGCGATCACGAGCACGAACGGGAGCGCCAAGAGCGCGTCGAGCGCGAAGGTGAGCACGTCGTCGACGGTGAGCGAAAACGTGCGGTTCGTCCCGCCGGCGGCAGCGATTGCCGAGGCCGCGCCGAGCGGTACGGCGAGCAGCGTCGCGAGCAGCGTCGCGGGGAGCGCGAGCGAGACCGAGGTGCGCACCGCGAAGACGAGCCGCAACGCTTCACTCCGGCCAACGGTGTCGGTGCCCAGAAAAAAAGCGAGCGAAGGCGCGCGAAGAAGCGGCGCTCCATCCGCCGAAGCATGCACGATGCATGCGTTCGCAAAGGGCACCACGAGGGGTAGGGCGACCCAGGCCGCGGCGACCAGCGCGCTCACCAGCACGAAGTGACCGCGCCGCACGCCGCGCCAACGACCCTGAAAAAGCTGCTCGAACCACTCCTCCACGCCCTCACGAGACCGCGTTGCGCGAGGGCGCGCAAGCCGTGTCGACGCGACGAGGGGGAGAGTTCATGGAGCGAATCACCACGCGAACGCGTTTCGCGCGTCGTTTCCGTGTGGGTGTAGAGCGCACGCGTAGTTCGGCGTCGGGCGCCTCGGGTGAGGGAAAACGCAGCTCATGCGCGCTGCGCGAAGGCGATGCGTGTGGTGCAAGTTCGTGGCGAATGTGCCTCGTTTCTTCGCGTTCACGGGCGCGGTCGTTAGCCTCCGGGTCGGCTCGAGGGGTCTCTCGCGATGGATGTGCCGCGGACATTGTTTGTCATGGCACCCCTCCCGTGTCGCGGCATGGAATCCATGATGGACACGCGCAAAAAAAAAGCGAAAGCGCGCGTTGACCGATGGAAATTTCGTCGCGTATCGTCAGTGCATCCGATGAGGTGAACGCGCAGCGGCCCACCTCCTCCGAGACGATCGATTCGCCGTTTACGTCGCTCGGGCGCTGGTCGCCCAGGGTGCCGCGTCGCGGTGGCTTGCTTTGCGCCTATCCCCGGTTCGCCGGGAGCTTCCCTTGCGTCCGGCCTCGCGCCGGAGATCGATTCACGCACGATCGAATGGTTGCGTGAGCCCCTGCGAGGCGCAGGGCGTTCACGAGCCCAAGTAGACCCGCGAGCCCGTTCGACGAGGCATCAGGGGACGAGGGGAGAGCGAAGCACCGGCGGTCCGAGACCGCGGGGTGGGCTGACGTTCTCTCGAGGGGAACGAAGCAACACCGACGACGAAGGCACCGGGAGGAAACGTTTCATGACCACGAAGATGGCGACCGCCGAGCAGATCGAGACGACCGAGAGCGAAGAGCAGCTGACCCGCGAGCAGCGCCGTTCGCGCCGCAAGCGCGCCGTGCGCGCCCGCACCATCAGCATCAAGCGCATGACGAAGCGCGAGCTCGAACTCGGCCGCGTGCTGTACCCCGATGTCGAAGGCGTCGCGCGCCCCGAGAGCCGCGAGGAGTGCGTCGGCGGCATGCGCCCGTGCCCCTTCGTCTCGTGCAAGCACCACCTTTACCTCGACGTCTCGGCGCGCACCGGCGCCATCAAGCTGAACTTCCCCGACCTCGAAGTCTGGGAGATGAACGAGAGCTGCGCGCTCGACGTGGCGGACCGCGCGGGCGCGACGCTCGAAGAGGTCGGCGCGATCATGAACCTCACCCGTGAGCGCATTCGCCAGGTCGAGGTGAAGGCCCTCGCGAAGCTCGAGGCGCTCAAGGACGGCCACTCGCTCCGCGACTTCGTGGAGGAAGGTCCTGTCGGCAAGCGCCGCCTGCCGGTGTTGAACCAGGCCGCGGCCGAGGAAGAGGTCGAGGACGACGACCTCGACGGCGACGAGGACGAGGGCGAGAGCGACTCGTACGCGAGCTTCGAGTCGTCGTTCGACGCCGAGTGAGCGCGCGCGCCTCGTGCGCGTGACAAGGGCCCACGGTGCACCGGTTCCCGGTGGTGCACGCGTGGGTCTTCTTTCATTTCGGGGCGACGGCGTTCACGGCGCTTCGGTGCGCACGGTGAGCATGCGTCGCCGATTTTTGGGTAAGGTGCGGAGCTCGCCATGGGTCAGCCGCGGAACGCCGAGGAGCTCGTACGCGCCGTTCTCGCGGTGAGCGAGGCCTATTGCGGCGAGCGGCGCTGTGCGCTCGTGGGCGCGGGCTCGAGCCCTCTCGCCGAGGCGCTCCTTCGCGCCGGCGCGCGATCCGTCCACCACTACGCCACGGACGACGAGCGGCGGCCGGTTCCGCTGCGCCTCGACCGCACACTTCTCGTGAGGCCGCTGCCCGCGGGGGACTTCGATGTGCGCGAGGGCGCGTTCGATCTCGTGGTCGTCGAGAGCCTTGCCGTGCTTGGCGACGTCGCCACGTGGCTCGGTCGCTTCCGTCGCCTCGTTGGCGCGAGTGGCGTGCTCGTCGCGGGGGCGCCGCGGGGAGATTCGGGCCGCGAAAACGCGGACTCCCAGACGTTTTCGGTGCACGAGCTCGACGAGCTCCTCGCGGTGCAGTTCGGGTGGGTCGATCTACGCGGGCTCGCGCCGTTCCACGGCATGGTCGTCGCCCCAATCGGCGCGCCGGGCACGATTGGCGACTTCGTGCTTCATCCGCTCGACGACGGTCGCGCGGCACCCGAGAGCCTCGTCGTCGTCGCGTCTCAGAAGTCGCGCGCGCTCGAGCCCACGCTGCTCCTCGAGCTCGAACCGCCGCGCCCGCTCGCGCCCGAAGGTCCACGCCTCTCGCCGCTGGCGGCTGCGAACGACGGCAGCCAAGCGGCCTTCGATGCGTTGCGCCGCGATCACGCGGAGGCGCTGGAAAAAGCAAGAGAAGAGCGCGACGACCTCCTCGACACCATCGCGCTCCGCGAGGTGGCGCTACGGGATGCGGAGTCCGAGGGAGATCGCCTTCGCCGCGAGATCGAGTCGCTGACCGGGCACCTCGATCGCGCGCTCGCCGGCGCGGTCCCTGCGCACCTCGCGCGCCTCGAGGCGCTCGCGGACAAAGATCGACCTCGCGTGGTGGAGGCTCCGCTTGCGGTGGCCGAGCGCGAGCGCTTCGAAGCGGAGCTCGCGGCAGCCGACGCCGCGCGCGCCGAAGCCGACGACGCGTGCGTGCGCCTCGAAGCGAGGGTCCACCACGCGGAAGCCCAGCGAAAGCAGCTCGAGCGGGCTCTTGGTGAGCTCGAGGTCGCGCTCGACGACCGCGAGGCGCGCGCGAACGCCCTCGCCGCGGAGCTCGACGCCTTCGAAGCGATCGCGTCGGAGGAACTCGCGCTCGCCGAGGGACGCCTGCGTGCATTCGCTCAGCGCGCGGCCGAGGCCGAGGCCCACGAGCGCGCCGTCGCCCGCACCACGCGTGCAGAGCTCGCGCATCGCTCCCGTACCGCGGGGCTCCTTCCGAGCGGGGCAGGAGAGGCCGCCGTGCGGGCCGACGAAGGGGAGCTCGTCCGTGCGCTCCTTTCCGAACGCGCGCGCGCAGACCTGGCGAGGCTGGAAATCCAGGCGCTTCGTACGCGCCTCGCGCGAATCGTCGACGCCGTCGACGACGCAGCGTCCTCCGCTGTTGACACGGAGGCCTCGGATCGTAGGTTGACGCGCGTTTCCCTGGCCTCCGCAGCGTCGTCGTTGCGCGTCGTGCCCGGGGCGCACTCCAACAACGATGGCTGAGAAGCGCGATTACTACGAGGTCCTCGGTTGCTCCCGCGACGCCAGCGAGGACGATCTCCGCAAGGCGTTCCGCCGCGAGGCCATGAAGCACCACCCGGACCGCAACCCGGGCAACGCCGAGGCCGAGGCGCTCTACAAGGAGGCCAACGAGGCGTACCAGGTCCTCAACGACGCGGAGAAACGCCGCGTCTACGACCAGTTCGGCCACGCGGGGCTCGAGGGCGGCGGTGGCGGCGGCGCCTCCGGGGACATCTTCTCGCACATGCAGGACCTCTTCCAAGAGATGTTCTCGGGCTCGGGCTTCGGCGGCGGCGGCCGTGGTCGTCGCCAGCAGCGCGGAGCGGATCTGCGCATCGAGGCGCGCCTGTCGCTCCGCGAGGCCGTGTACGGGTGCAAGCGCGAGATCGACGTGCGCGCGCCGAGCCCGTGCAGCGAGTGTTCAGGGACGGGCGCGCAAGCGGGCACGCGGCCTGAGGTGTGCGTGGGCTGCCGCGGCGCGGGCCAGGTGAGCACGCAGCGCGGGTTCGTGATGTTTTCCTCGCCGTGCGCGCGCTGTGCGGGCACGGGCCAGACCATCAAGTCGCCCTGCGGCGCGTGCCGTGGGCAAGGCGCCGTCGAGAAGGCGCGCAAGGTCACGGTCACGTTCCCCGCGGGCATCGACAACGGTCAGCGCTTGCGCGTGAGCGGACAAGGCGTGCACCCGGGCGGCGGTCTGCAGCCCGGCGATCTGTACGTCGACGTCGAGGTCGAAGAAGACGCGCGCTTCGAGCGCGACGGGCAAGACCTGATCACGCGCCTCGACGTGAGCTTCCCCACGATGGTCACCGGAGGCGCCGTGCAGGTGCCGACGCTCGAGGCCGACGGCGAGGGCTCTACGGTGCTGGAAATCCCCACGGGAACGGCGCCGGGTACCGTGTTCGCCATGCGCGGCCGCGGGGTGCCTCGGCTCGACGGTCGCGGCCGCGGAAACCTCGTCGTCGTCGCGCAAGTCGCGGTGCCGAAGAAGGTCTCGTCGAAGGCGCACGAGCTGCTCGCGGCCCTCGAGGCGGAGCTCGCGAAGGGCGGCTGAGGAGCGCGAGCATGACCGTCCTCCAAGTCGGGAACGTGCGCCACGGCTTCGGCGCCGACGAGCTCTTTCGTGACGTGACGCTCGCGCTCGCCATGGGGGAGCGTGCGGCGCTCGTGGCCCCCAACGGCGCGGGCAAGAGCACGCTTCTACGGCTGATTGCAGGAGAAGCGCAGCCCGAGGCTGGCTCCGTCGTGGTCCGCAAAGGCACGAAGGTTGCGTACTACAGGCAGAGCCATGAGGTCGTCGCACGGGGCACCGTGCTCGAGGCGTTCCTCTCGGGCTTCGGAGAGGTCCTCGCTCTTCGCCATGCGCTCGCCGAGGCGCAAGAGCGCGCAGCGAGCGGCACGAAAGAGGCGCTCGACGCCCTCGGTCACGCCCACGACGCCTACCACCGCGTCGACGGCGACGCCCTCGAGCGCGAGGTCTCGATGCTCGCCATGAGCCTCGGCTTCTCCGCGCGCGATCTCGAGCGTGACGTGGCGTCGCTGAGCGGCGGGGAACGCGGACGTTTGCAGCTCGGCATCGTCCTCGCGCAGAAGGCGGACCTGCTCCTCCTCGACGAGCCCACCAACCACTTGGACCTGCCCACCATCGGCTGGCTCGAGAAGCACCTCGCCTCGCAGCGCGCGGCGCTCCTCGTCGTGAGCCACGACCGTGCCTTCCTCGACGCGGTCACGAACCAGACCTTCGAGCTCGGTTCGCGCGGCCTCCGCAGCTACCCGGTCAGCTACGGCGCCTACGTCGAGCTGCGCGAAGAAGAGCTCGAGCGCGAGCGCGGTCTCGTCGAGCGCCAGCAGGCGTTCATCGACAAGACCGAAGACTTCATCCGCAAGAACATCGCGGGGCAGAAGACCAAGCAGGCGCAGAGCCGCCGGAAAATGCTCGAAAAGATCGATCGCCTCGAGAACCCCGAGGACGTGTGGGCCGACGCCGAGCGCGTACGCTTCCGTTTCGCCGACGCCCCTCGCTCCGGCGATCTCGTGCTCGAAGCGAAGGGCCTCTTGGCCGAGCGCGGCGGCCGTGTGCTCTTCGAGAACGTCGACCTCCTCGTGCGTCGCGGCGAGCGCGTCGGCATCGTGGGTCCGAACGGCGCAGGCAAGAGCACGCTCGTGAAGCTCCTCACCGAGGGGCCGCGCGGTGGCGATCGCGGCTCGGTGCGCCTGGGCTCGAACCTGCTCACGGGCATCTTCGATCAGCACCTCGGGGGCGTGAACGTCTCGCGGACGGCGGTCGACGAGATCCGCAGCGTTCGCGGTGATTTCACGATCGAGAAGGCGCGCGAGTACCTGGCGCGTTTCCGCTTCTGGGGCGACGACCCCCTGCGCGTGGTGTCGGGCTTCTCCGGCGGCGAGCGCACGCGCCTTGCGCTCGCCAAGCTCCTCCTCGAGCCCAAGAACCTGCTCTTCCTCGACGAGCCCACGAACCACCTCGACATTCCCGCCGCGGAGATCTTGGAAGAGGCGCTCACGGGCTTCGAGGGCACCGTCTTCCTCGTCTCGCACGATCGCCGCTTCCTCGAGAGCGTGTGCACGCGCATCGTCGAGGTCGAGAGCGGCAAGGTCTCGTTCTTCCCCGCGGGGTTCGCCGACTACTGGGCCTCGAAGAACGCGAAGAAGGCCGAGGAAACGGCCGCGCCGGCCCGCGAAGAGAAGAAGCGCGCCACGGTCGCTCCTGCGGCGCCCAAGGCGAACGACGACGCTGGGGGCCGCGAGCGCTTCGAGAAGCAACGCGAAGCGCAGCGTGCCCTCGACAAGAAGAAGCGGCGCTTCGCGGAGCTCGAAAAGCTCATCGCGGAGGGCGAGGCGAAGCTCGTGCCGCTACGCGAGAAGCTCAAGGAAGACCCGAACGGCGACTGGTCCGCGCTCTCCAAGCTCGTGACCGAGGAGCGCGATCTCACCGCCGAAGTCGACGGGTTCGTCGAGGAGTGGATGAGCCTCGGCGTGGAGCTCGCGAGCGAATGACGCCGCGTACGAAGTGCTCGGCTCTCCTGGTCTTTCTCGCGCTTGCGATGAACGTTGCAGGGTGCAAGCGATCCGGTTCCGCGAGCAGCGGCGCCCCCGATTCGCCCGCGCTCGCCGCCGAGGGCGCCATGCCGCGCGTGCTCGACGACACGGTGGACGACCTCTTCACCTGGGTCGACGAGGACGGCGCCTTCCGCGTGGTGGCCGCGCCCGGTGAGGTGCCCCCCACGGCGCGAGACGTCGTGCGCGTGACCTCGCCCACCGTGCCCGACCCGAACCCCGAGACGGTCTTCGTGGTGGACCTGCGCGTGAAGCGGCCCGACGGCACATACGCCGTGAGCACCATGGGTCGCACCTCGTTCGACCGCATGGCGACCGAGCGCCGGAAGGCGAAAGAGCCGGAAAAACCCGAGCCGAGTGCGGCAGGCGACGAAGGAGCCGTGATCTACGGCGCCTCGTGGTGCGGGCCGTGCCACCAGGCGCAAGCGTGGTTCAAGAGCGCGGGCGTGCCCTTCGTGGAGCACGACATCGAAGAAGAGCCCGAGTCCCGCGCGGCCATGCAGCGCGCCCTCGAGCAGTCGGGGCAACGCAACGGATCCATCCCCGTCATCGTGTGGCGCGGCAAGGTGCTCGTGGGCTTCAACGCGCAAGCGCTCGAGGCCGTGCGGCGAAGCGGCGGCTGAAGCGCGGAGGCGAGGGGGCCGGCAATCGCGCCTCGAGCGGGAGGCGAAGCGCAGGATGCCTGCAGTTTACCTGGGTTTCCGGCCGACCACACGTTCGTAGAGCTCGCGCTTCGGTCTGCCGCTCCACGCCGCGAGGAGCTCGCTGATGCGCTTGGCGCGCTCGCCCTGAGTGTAGAGTGCATCGATGCGCGCGTCGAGGGCTTCGTCGGTGACGATCGCGGCGCGCCCCTTGGCATCCCAGGGCGCGAGCACGATCACGATCTCGCCCATCCATTCGCGCTCGAGGGCCGCAAGCTCCGTGAGCGTTCCGCTGAGCTGTTCTTCGTGAAGCTTCGTGAGCTCGCGCAGGACCACCGCCTCGCGCGCGCCCATCGCTTCGGCGAGCTCGCGGAGCGTGGCTGCGAGGCGATGCGGAGCTTCGTAAAGGACGACGGTTTCCTCGGTCTCCGCGCACAGGGCGATGGCGTCGCGGCGCTCGGGACCCTCCCGCGGGAGGAACGCGAGGAAGCGAAAGCGACCGTCGCCGAGGGCCGTGGCGCTGAGCGCGGCGATGACCGCAGACGCTCCGGGCACGGGCCTTACCGCATGCCCCTCGGCCCGCGCCGCACGCACGAGCGGCGCGCCGGGGTCGCTCACGAGGGGGGTACCGGCGTCGCTCACGAGGGCGATGTCTTCGCCGCGGCGCAGGCGTTCGAGCGCGCCCTCGATGGCGCTCGACGACGAGTGCTCGTGCATGGAGAAGAGCGGCGGCGCCTGCACGTGGACGAGATCCAAGAGCTTGCGCGTCATGCGCGTGTCTTCCGCGTAGATCGCGTGGGAGGAGCCGAGCACGTCGCGCGCGCGCTGCGTGAGGTCGCCGAGGTTGCCGATCGGCGTGGCCACCACGTAGAGCGTGCCGCTCATGGCGCTTCTTCGGAGACCTCGCCCACGCGCTCGATGAGGAACGCGCGGAGCTTCGAGGTCACGCGCTGCTCGAGCTGACGCACGCGTTCGCGCGAGATGCCGTACGAGTCGCCGATCTCTTGCAGCGTGAGGGGCTCCTCGGCCACGAGGCGCTTGTCGAAGATCACGAGCTCCTTGCTCTCGGCGGGGAGGGTCTCGCGGAAGTCGACGAGGTGCTCGCGCATGAGCGAGAGCATCTCCATTTGAGCGAGGGATTCGTCAGCGGGGGCGTCGAGCGAAGGCATCGCGTCGATGCGGGCAAGCGCCTTGCCGTCGTCGCCGCCGTTGCCGACCGGGGCGTCGAGGCTCGCCTCCGAGGAGCCGAGGCGCACGCTCATTTCGCGCACGTCGTCGGTCGTGACGTCGAGCTGCTTCGCGATGGCTTCGTCCGTGGCCTCGATGCCCATGGCCGCGAGCTTGGCGCGGGCCTTGTTGAGGTTGAAGAAGAGGCGCCGCTGGTTCTGCGTGGTGCCGAGCTTCACGAGGCGGAAGTTGTTGAGCACGTAGCGGAGCATGTACGCGCGGATCCACCACGCGGCGTAGCTCGAGAGGCGCACCCCGCGGTAGGGGTCGTAGCGCTTCACGGCCTGCAAAAGACCGATGTTCCCCTCCTGCACGAGGTCCATGATGTTCTTGCAGGCGCGGCGGTACTCGTAGGCGATCTTCACGACGAGGCGCAGGTTCGTCGTCACGAGCTTCGCCGCGAGCTCGGGGTCGTTGGACTCGAGGAAGCTCTTCGCGATGGCCTGCTGCTCCTCGGGCGAGAGCACCGGGTGACGCTGCACCTCGCGCATGTAGAGCGAGAGCGGATCGACGCGGCCGAGCGCCACGCCGCTCACGGGGGCGATCGAGGTCGAGCCCGGCGCCTCGGAGGTCGCGCGGCGCGAGCGCTTTGCCGGTCGTTCGCCGTCCTCCTCTTCCCAATCGACCTTGCCGAGGTCCTCGTCGTCGTCGACCGCGACGATCGTCGCGTCTTCGTCGTCACCGAACGCGGCTTCGGAGAGCTCGTCGGGGTCGCGCTCGAGGGCCTCTTCGTCCGCTTCCTCTTCGTCTTCTTCTTCGGCCGCGCCGTCTTCGCGAACGACCACCACGGGCTTGGCCGCCTTCGCTGCCGCGCCCTTCACGGCCGCGCCGCGCGCGCCCTTCGCGCCCGCAAAGCCGCGCGCCGCTTCGGGCGGCAGCACCACGACCGTGGACGCGTCGTCGGCGCTCGGCGGCGCCGTGGAGCGCGCTTTCTTCGGGGGCGGCGGTTGCGTTCGGGGGGGCATCGGCGGGGCTTCGCGGCGGCGAGGGAAGCTGACCACGGCGAGTACGGGCGTCAACCCCTAGTCTGAACCATCGTGGTCGTCGCGGAATTCGGCGCGCGCTGGCCCCTGGCCAACGCCGGTCATGCGGGCTAGGCGCTCGGGCGTGAAAGCCGACAGCCGCAACCCGCAGCACCGTGGCGAAGCGCGGGCGGACCACGAGGCTTCGGCCGCAGCGGGGAAGGATCGCGCCTCGGTGGTGCCCGTGGGCGCGCGCGTGCGCGTGCTCGAGGGAGGGCTGCGCGGTCAGGTTGGGGTCGTGACCGAGCTCGACGAAAAGCTCGGCTTGCGCGTGCAAGTGGGGGCGCTGGCCGTGTGGCTCCAGGAGCAAGACGTGCTCGCGATCGGCAGCGAGCGTGATCGCCCCGTGCTCCGATCTTCGCATCGCAAAGACCCGCTTCGCGGCCCCTCGGACCCATGACCCGCCCCTTCGTCGCGCCCACGCTGCGCTCCACGTTCGTTGCAAACCGCACGCGTTATGTCCTCGGCGGCGTCATGCTCGCGGTCTTCCAGTTCGCGATGAACCGCATCGACTGGTCGTCGAAGCACGCGATCGACGCGATCGTCGCGCGCGACCGCGAGAGCGCAGGGAACGCCGTTGGGCTCCTCATGGTGTTCGCCGTGGTGGCGTTCGTGACGCGCGTCGCGAGCCGCTGGTACATCTTCAACGCCGGGCGCGACGCCGAGTACGAGCTGCGCACGGTCTTCCTGCGGAAGCTGCACCTGCTCGGCACGAGCTTCTACCGCACGATGGGCCCCGGCGAGATCATGAGCCGCGCCACGAACGATCTCGTGCAAGTGCGGCTCCTTTTGGGCTTCGGCATCTTGAACGTGATCAACGTGGTGCTCGCCTTCGGGAGCGCGCTTCAGGTCATGGTGAGCATCAGCCCGAAGCTCACGCTCGCCTCCCTCGCGAACGTGCCCATCCTCGTGTTGCTCACGCGCACGATCGGCAAACAGCTCTACGGGCGCACGCGCGAGAACCAGGAGGCCCTCGGCGCCATGAGCTCCATGGTGCAGTCGAACCTCTCGGGCCTGCGCGTGGTGCGCGGGTTCGCCCTCGACGCCCACGAGGTCGCGCGCTTCGACCAGGCGAACCGCAAGT
>CAIOHM010000129.1 GCA_903858055.1 uncultured delta proteobacterium | reverse complement strand
TGCATTCGCTTCATGGACGAAGTCGCGAAGGATCCGGTCCTCGAGATGCGCGAGCGCGGCAACCTGAACGAAATTAGCGTGGCTCCCGGGCGTCAGCTCGAGGGGCACTACACGTTCATGGTGGACCACGTGTGCCCGGTCGGCGCGCTCACCACGAAGGACTTCCGCTTCAAGGCACGCGTCTGGTTCCTCAAGAGCCACGACAGCGTTTGCCAGGGCTGCGCCACGGGGTGCAACACGCACCTCGACGTCGACCCGCGGAACAACAAGGTGCATCGCCAGCGCCCGCGCGAGAACATGGCGGTCAACAAGTTCTGGATGTGCGACGAGGGCGTGCTCACGTACCGCGACGCGCAGGAGAAGCGCACGATCCATCACCTCGTCGACGGGCAGCAGGTGACGCTCGACAAGGCGCTCAAGACCGTGAAGGACCGCTTCGACGGCGTGCCCGCAAACGAGATCGGCGTCGTCCTCTCCGCGCAGGCGTCGCTCGAAGACAACTGGGCGCTCCTCGAGCTCGCCCGCACCCATATCGGCACGAAGCACGTGTTCTTCACGGCGGCGCCGAACGGGTACGGAGACGACATCCTCATCAGTTCGGACAAGAACGCGAACCGCAAGGGCGTCGAACTCCTCGCGCCGCACGCGCTCGGTCTCGCGGACCTCATTCAGTCCGTGGCCGGAGGCGTGGTCACGCGCCTCGTCGTGCTCGCGGGCGAAGCGGAAGACTCCGCGTCGGCGGCAAAGCTCGCCGGTCGCGTCGAGAACATCGTGTACCTCAGCACGAGCGCGAACCCGTTCGTGGCCGAGGGCCGCGGCATCGTGTTCCCGGTCTGCAACTGGGCCGAGACGAGCGGCACGTACATCAACAAGGACGGCCTCTCGCAGGTCGCGAAGAAGGCGCTCGAGCCGCTCGGCAGCGCGCGCCCAGGTTGGGAAGTCGTGTCGCAGATCGCTGCGGTGCTCGGCTTCACGACCGCTTGGCAGAAGCTCAAAGAGGTCCGCGGCAGCCTGCCGTCCGTGACCGCGTCCCCGTCGGCGGAGTGATCGTTCGATGCCGAACTACATTCTCTTCACGATTCCCAAGATCATGATCATGGTCGGGTTCCTGCTCAACGTGGGCGGAATCCTCACCTGGGTCGACCGTCGCCAGTCCGCGATGATTCAGGACCGCGTGGGTCCGAACCGCGCGGTGCTCAAGATCGGGTCCCTCGAGCTGCGCCTCTTCGGCCTGCTGCATCCCGCCGCCGACGGCGTGAAGCTCATCTTCAAGGAAGACTTCATGCCGCCGAAGGCCGACAAGCTGCTCTTCAGCTTGGCGCCGATCCTGGCGATGATCCCCGTCTTCTGCCTCCTCGCCGTCATTCCCTTCGGCGACACGATTTGCCCCGACGCGCTCTTCGCGAAAGTCGACGGCGCGCTCACCTTCCCGTCGATCGCGCGCTCGGGCGTTTGCACCTTCGACGCACGCACGGGGCTGCAAGCGATCGACCTGCAGATCGCGCCTCTCGACGTCGGCGTGCTCTTCATCTTCGCGATGGCGGGCCAGGGCATCGTCTCCGCGACGATCAGCGGCTGGGCGAGCGACAACAAGTTCTCGCTCATGGGCGCGCTCCGCGCCGCGAGCCAGATGGTCTCCTACGAGGTGACGCTTGGTCTGTCGATCATCGGCGCGCTGATGATCTACGGCACCGTGCGGATGGCCGACATGGTGCGCTGGCAGGCGGATCACACCTGGGGCATCTTCGTTCAGCCGGTCGCGTTCTTCATCTTCTTCGCGGCGCTCGTCGCGGAGTCGAAGCGCGTGCCGTTCGACCTCCCCGAGGCGGAGAGCGAGCTCGTCTCCGGCTACTTCACGGAGTACTCGGGCATGAAGTTCGGCATGTTCATGACCGCCGAGTACATGGAAGTCGTGACGAGCTCGATGCTCCTCGTCACCATCTTCCTCGGCGGCTGGAGCCTTCCGTTCATCCACCGCGACGGCGTGACGATCGCCTTCGGTGAGACCGTGCTCGCGCACCAGGCGCTGCCGCACCTCGCGGTCACGCTGATCGGCGTGCTCGCGTTCTTCG
>CAIOHM010000128.1 GCA_903858055.1 uncultured delta proteobacterium | reverse complement strand
TTCAAAGCTGCGCCGCGGGCACCCCACGTAAACCAACATGAACCAACGTGAACCAACACTTCGAGGGCTCGAGACCAGGCGCGCCGGCTCGAAATCGGCGCGATCGAAAACAGGCGCCCCACGTGAACCCACGTGAACCAACAGAATCGGAGCTCGGCTGTTTCCACGTGGAAACGGCGGTCTGCTCTACGTCTGCCTCCACGGACGCGCGGCAACGACTTGACGCTCAACGACGGGTGCCGCAGCCTCCACGCTGCGGTCATGCCTACCCTCTCTGTCTTCTACGGCATCGTGATTCGGATGTTCTACGACGACCACGCGCCGCCCCACTTCCACGCGCAATACGGCGAACACAAGGCGGTGATCGGCATCCAGACCCTGGAGATCATCGATGGGGACATGCCGCCGCGCGCCCGCGCGTTGGTGCTCGAGTGGGCATCGCTGCACCGTGCCGAACTGGCGCGAGATTGGGACCTCTGCCAAGCTCGACAGGCCCCCGTTCGAATCGATCCGCTCCCCTGAATCGCCATGAGCCCCGACGTCGTCTCCGTTGAGCCCGAAGATGCAAGCTCGCTCCGCGTCTTGTTCGCGGACGGTACCGCCGGCCGCGTCACGTTTCTCGAGTCGCACCTCACGGGTGTCTTCGAGCCACTTCGCGACCCGGCCTTTTTCGCGCGCGTTCACGTTCACGAAGGCTTCGTCACCTGGCCCGGCGAGATCGACCTCGCACCGGATGCGATGTACGCCGCGATCTCCGCGACCGGGGAATGGCGTTTGAGCTGATCACGACGCGAGCCTCCGATCGAGTTCTTCGCGGGCGAGGTTGCGCTCGCGGGCGCGCCCGACGCGGAGGGCGTCCGTCAGGGCGAGGAGCTCGTGGAGGCGCGGATCTTCAGCAGCGGCGAGCGGGGCGGAGCGGTAGAGCGGCTCAACGCTTCGGCCGCGCACCGCGCGCTTTTTGGCAGGAGTGGCCCATACGAATGCATCACGCGCTTCGACGTGGAGCTTCGACGCGAGCGGCGCTGCGCTGTGCGCAGTAGGCATGCCCGACGCCTCCCCCCCAAGCTGCGCGGGGAACACGTAACGGAGGCCGAAGGTGAGGAGCTCGCGTAGGTTCGCGCGCATCACGCGGCGCTCGCTCGGCAGGTAAAGCTGGCACGCTGCGAGGCGCTTGAGGCCGTGGTTCACCTCGGCGGCGCTCATGTGGAGCGCCTTTCCGAGGCCGGGCTGCGTCCATGGCTCGACGCCGACGGCCACGAGCTTGAGCGCGAGCATGACGTCTTGCGGCTTCAGGTTCGAAGGCATGGTCGCCTCCAGCCTAGCGGCTGATTCGCGATTCGCAAATCTCGAACACTGCAATCCATCAACCGACGGTGCGAGTCGAAGTCGTCTCCGCGGAATCGTGCGTCCCCGCTCCCACCGATTCGTGAACGCAGACCGAATGACTCGGTGAGTTCGTGTCTGCGTGAGGCGAAGGCGCCGGGTCGTGGTCCACGCGCGCCTCGCGAGCACAGGAGCAGCGGTTCGAAGCCTTCCTGAATGGCGCTACGGCTCATTTCAAAGCTGCGCCGCGGGCACCCCACGTAAACCAACATGAACCAACGTGAACCAACACTTCGAGGGCTCGAGACCAGGCGCGCCGGCTCGAAATCGGCGCGATCGAAAACAGGCGCCCCACGTGAGCCATCGTGAACCAACAGAATCGGAGCTCGGCTGTTTCCACGTGGAAACGGGCAGCGGCGGTTTCCCAGACTTCTGCTGGACGGGCGGTAAGGGGGGCAAGCCAGGGGATCCTGGCGACGACCGGAGTGCGCGTGCGCCCATCGCGTCGCGCTCTCGGGGCTGTCGACGCGCGTGACGACGAATATGTTCAAGGCGCTCGCCGAGGCGCGCATCCGCGAGTCGTTCGCTCGGCCCGAGTCCGAGCGTCGCGCCGCGGCGTTCCCCTTCGCCCCTGCGAAGCCCGTCGAACTTCAGCTCATGGACGCCGTCGACTCGCTCGACTGACTCGCGTTCGAAGCGGCGCGTGAGGACAAGCGCCCCGCGGCAAGCGCGAAGCCCACAGACCTTCAGCGGCGCTTGATGATCGTGCTCGAGTCGGAGGGGCGGCCGCTCATCGCGCGGGAGTTCGTCCAGCGTCGCGCCGCTCGACTCGCGGAGCCTCGGGCGTCGCGGCCTGCGTGACGAGGCCGACGACGTGGAGCATTCGAACGAAAATCAGCGGAGGAGAAGGGATTCGAACCCCTGGTGACTTGCGCCACGGCGGTTTTCAAAACCGCTGCCTTCGACCACTCGGCCACTCCTCCGGAGAGGCGCAGACACTAGTCGAATCGAGTCGCTTCGTCACGCGCGCCCGCGGGTTCGAGCGGATCGACGGTTGGCGTTCGGCCCCCTGCGAAACGAACGGGTTTGGCCGTATGCTCGGGCCATGACTTCGCTGCCACGACCGCCGCAGGTGCCCTCGAGCTCGCCGTTCGGCGTCTTTTTCGAGATGGCGCGCGACCCGCTCGCGTTCATGGCGAACGCACCAGGCCGAGGCCCGGTCGTGCGCGTGCGCATCGGTCGTGAGTCGCTCGTGTTCGTCTCGGAGCCGGAGCTCCTGCACGAGGTGCTCCTTGGGCGTGCCAGCGAGCTCGTGAAGGATCGCATCACGCAGCGGCTCAACGAGACCCTCGGCAACGGGCTCCTCACGAGCGAGGGCGACTTCTGGCGGCGTCAGCGCAAGCTCATGGCGCCGATGTTCAACCGCACGCACCTCACGGGCTACGCGACCACCATGGTCGAGCGCACGCTCGCGGCGGGCGAAGGGTGGGCGAGCGGCGAGGTGCGGGAGGTGCACGCGGACATGATGACGCTCACGCTCGACATCATCATGCGGACGGTCTTCGGCGCCGAGCTCCAGGGTGACGAGGCCACGCAGATGGGCCACGCCATCGAGGTCATGATGGAGAGCTTCGAGCGGGAGCTCCGCACCTGGCGGCGCTTCGTTCCGAAGTCGTGGCTCGTGTTCGAGCGGAGGAAGCTCCACGAGGCGCGCAGCACGCTCGACCGCATCGTGGGGAGGCTCATCGCCGAGAAGCGCGCGGGGGGCGCAACGGGCGACGACGTCGTGAGCCGTCTCCTCGCCGCTCGCGCCGACGATGGCAGCGCCATGAGCGACGCGCAGGTGCGCGACGAGGCCGTCACGATGGTCGTCGCCGGGCACGAGACCACGGCGCTCGTCGTGACCTTCGTGGGGAGGCTCCTCGCGGAGCACCCGGCGGTGCGCTCGCGCATGCACGAAGAGCTCGAGACGGTCCTCGGCGGTAGGGTCCCCACGCTCGAAGACATGCCGCGCCTCACCTTCACGAAGGCGGTGGCCCTCGAAGCCATGCGCCTCTACCCGCCCGCGTACATCATTGGCCGCCAGGTGCAGGCGCCGCTCGAGCTCGGCGGCCACCAGCTCCTCGAAGGCGATCAGATCATGGTGTGCATGTGGCACCTGCACCGGAGCGCGCGCTGGTTCGAGGAGCCCCTCGCGTTTCGCCCGGAGCGCTGGCTCGACGGCCTGCACGAGCGGCTCCCGAACCACGTGTACATGCCCTTCGGCGGCGGGCCGCGCATCTGCATTGGTCAGCACTTCGCGATGATGGAGATCCTCCTCTGCCTCGCGGCGCTCCACCAACGCTGGCAGTGGGAGGCGCTGCCCGGTCAGTCGTGGGAGCTCTCGCCCGCGGTCACGCTCCGCCCGCGCCACGGGTGGCGCGCGAAGGTGACGGCGCGCGCCACGGTGTGAAGCGAGGGCCTCCCTGCGCGGTCCCGCGCGTGTATTCTCCATCGACATGGCTTCACCGAGACTCGCCCTCGCCACGGGGATTTTGGCTGCGCTCCTTGCGGGGGCGTGCGCCGCCGCGCCGTCGTCGGGGAACGCCGCCGATCGGCCGAGCGACGCGGGCGTGAGCGTGGTCGATGCCGCAGCGGCGCCGATCGCGTACCGCGGCACGCGTACGGTCGAGGTCGGCGGCGTGACGGTCCAGGTGATCGTCGACAAGCCTGCGAAAGAGCAAGTCGACGTGCTCGTCGTCTACCACGGCACCGTCGGCCGCGACGCGCTCGTCATGGAGAGCGCCGCACGCACGCTCGACGAGTTCCGTGCGCTCCTCGATCGCGACGACGTCATGATCGTGAGCGTCGCCTACCCGGAAGAGGGGCGGCTCTTCGGGGACAACGTGCGCGAGGCCGAGGCCGCGCTGCTGTGGGTGAAGCGCGCGGCGGCGGCGGAACTCGGCGTGCGCGTCGGTCGCGTGTTCCTCGGCGGTCACTCGCAGGGTGGCTACCTCGTGACGCGCCTGAACACGATGCACGAGGTCGACGGCGTCGTCGCGAACGCGCCCGGTCCGCTCGATCTCGTCTACCGCTGCGGACTCGAGGAGCGCGGCGAGGAGGCTGCGAGCGCCGTGTGCGGGCGTCTGCGCGCGGCGTTCGGGTCGACCACGCAGAACGCCGAAGCGTATGCGAGCCGCTCGCTCCTGCGCTTCACGGACGGCCACCGATCGAAGCTCTTCGTCGTGCAAGGGCTCGCCGACTCGCCCATTCAGCTGCGCTCGTGGCCGATGTTCCGTGCCGCGCTCGAGGCGTGCGAAGACTGCCGCGCGCGCACGTTCCTCGAGCTCCCCGGCCTCGAGCACGGCGCGCTCTTCCACTCCGCGGAGGCCCGTGCCGCCTTCGGTGCGTTCTTGCGCGAGCCGTAGCCGACGCCCTTCGTCTCGCGCAGGTCGGGGTCGTCGCGAAGTCGGGTACGCTCTCGCGCATGTCCCTCGCCGTCGCGATTGCCCTCGTCTCCTGCGGCCTCTTCTTCCTCGCGGGTCTCGCGGCAGGCGTCTGGAAATACCGGTGCATCATGACGAGCGCGAACGCGCAGGCGCCGGTCTACGTGGACGTGTGCCACCGCTCGTCGCTCCTCTACGCGTTCGCGTGCCTCGTGCTCGCGGAGTTCGCGAAGCGCAGCGCGTGGAGCTCCGCCGTGAACGCATGGGCGACCGCGGTGCCGATCGCCTTCTTCGCGAGCGCCGTGGGTACCTACGCGGTGCATGGCGCGCTCCGCGACACGGACAACCAGCTCGCGCGCCCACATCGCTTGGGCGGCGGCACGCTTCCGAGCGGGGTCGTCGCGGCATACATGGCGGCGCTCATCTTCGGTGAAATCGGCGGCTTCCTCTTGCTCTTCGCCGGCTTTCTGCGTGGGCTCGTCGTGGGCTGAAGTCCGTTCGGCTCGCCGCGAGGTGCGTCTCCGCGAAGGCGAAGCGCGCACCGGAGTTCGGGGACGGGGACCGTCGCCTTCGGCTTTCGGTCGCCGAAGCCACGTGGCATGGTGCGGCTCAAGTGGTGCGTCGCTCGCGGCGCAGGTTGAACGAAGGGGTCGGGCCGCCTCTTCTCCCAAGCAGGTCACGCTGCGCCAAAACCATGGATTCTTCCTCGTCGCCCGTCACTTCGCCGCTTCGTCGCCTCGTGCGGTTCGCGCGCCTCCCGCTCGAGCGCTTCCTGCGCGTCGAGGCCGCGAGCGGCATCGTGCTGCTCTTCGCGGCGGCGGTGGCGCTCGCGTGGGCGAACGGTCCCTTCGCGGAGAGCTACCTGCACCTCCGGCACCGGGAGGTCGGCGTGCGCCTCGGCGCGTGGAGCTTCGTGCGGCCGCTCGAGTGGTTCGTGAACGACGGCCTCATGACCCTCTTCTTCTTCCTCGTGGGCCTCGAGATTCGTCGCGAGGTGCACGAGGGTGAGCTCTCGGAGGTGCGGCGCGCCGTTCTTCCGGTGGCGGCGGCGCTCGGGGGCATGGTTGCGCCGGCGCTCTTCTACCTGCAATTCGCGGGAGGAGCGGCGACGCGCGCGGGTTGGGGCGTGCCCATGGCGACGGACATCGCCTTCGCGGTCGGGGTGCTCGCGCTGCTCGGCAAGCGCGTGCCCCCGGCGCTCCGCGTGCTCCTGCTCGCGCTCGCGGTCATTGACGATCTCGGCGCCATCGTCGTCATCGCCGCGTTCTACTCGAGCGGCATTCGCCTGGGCGGGCTCGCCGTAGCGGCGCTCGGTGCAGTCTGCATTCTTCTGCTCCAGCGCCTCCGCGTGCGCGCGAAGCTTGCCTACGTGCCCGCGGCGCTCGCGGTCTGGGCGGGCACCTACGCCTCGGGCGTGCACCCGACCATCGCGGGTGTGGTCGTCGGGGCCATGACGCCGGTGCACGGCACGGAAGGCGAGCCTTCGCCTTCGGAGGAGCTCATCGAGGGGCTCCACCCGTGGGCGGCCTACGCGATCATGCCGCTCTTCGCGCTCGCGAACGCGGGGGTCGCGCTCGCGCCCGAGGGGTTCGCTCCTCACGCGTTGCCGGCCGCGCTCGGGGTGTTCGTGGGGCTCGTGGCGGGCAAGCCGCTTGGCGTCCTTGCCGCGAGCGCGCTGGCGTTGCGCACGGGCCTCGCCGCGCTCCCACTCGGGCTTCGTGCGCGGCATCTCCTCGTGCTCGGGCTCGTGGCGGGCATTGGTTTCACGATGTCGCTCTTCGTGGCGCAGCTCGCCTTCACGGTGCCCGCGACCCTCGCCGCGGCGAAGCTCGCGATCCTCGCGGCGAGCGCAACGGCCGGTGTGCTGGCGCTCGCCGCGGGGCGCGTGCTCTTGCCGTCGCAAGCAGAGAGCGGTGCGGCGACGAGCGCCGACGAAGCCGAGGCCTCCACGGAGCTGTGAACGGGGGCGGTGGGGCGGCTACGGCTCCCACGCCGCGGCGATGCGCCACTCCGCTTCGAGGCCGAGCTCGCGCACCCAACGTTCGATGTAGCCCATGTCGAGGGCGGCGTCGTTCATGGCGAGGATTCCGCCGATGTCTCGACGTTGCCGCTCGGAGCCCCCGCTCGCCTTCGACCACTCGAGCTTCGCCACGATGGTGTCCTCTGCGGTGGCGATCGAGACGGGAATGCCGAGCATCGTCGTGAGTTAGCGGCGCTGAAACTCGCTCACACTGAAGGGGCGTGTCTTCTTCACGATGAGATCGACCTTCCAACCGGTACGGGGGTCGATGACGTTGAACATGGTGCGGCGGCGGTAGGCTTCGCGGGCGGCACCTGCGTCGACGTAGTGATGAGTCGCGGCGAAAGCGCCGACGAGGCGCTCGACGGAAGCAAGGTCGGGTGGGTCGATCACGAGGTCGAGGTCCTGCGTCGTTCGCGGGAGCCCGTGGACCGAGCTCGCAAACGAGCCCGCGACCATGAACGGAATGCCTGCGTCGTTCAGGGCCGCGGCTGCCGTCGCGATCGGGGCGGACGCCGCGCTCGTCGCGCT
>CAIOHM010000127.1 GCA_903858055.1 uncultured delta proteobacterium | reverse complement strand
GCGAACGTCGACGCGAAGGTCTTCAATCTCTACTTCGAGGTGGTTCCCGCCGCGAACACGCTCACTGCCGTGAATTACGCGACCGGCGTGCAGAACAACACGGTCAAGAACTGGGGCCTCAAGATCGGCGGCAACGCCTGAGCGGCGACCGCCCCACAATACACCACGCGCGGGCGCTCTTCGTACGAGGGGCGCCCGCGTTCGTGTGGCGGCTACGAACCCTGCTAGGGGCGTCAAGGTCATGACCCCGGAGCTGCGTTCATCGCGCGTTCACGTCTACGCGGCGCTCGCGCTCGTGCAGCTCGCTGCCGCTTCGGGCGCCGTCGAAGGGAAGCTCGTGATGGCCCCGCGGGCGATGGGCGGGGAGGGCGTCGCGCCGCTCGCGCTCACCTACGCGCGCATGCTCGGGACGACGATCACGCTCTCGCTCTTGGTTGTGCTCGGGAGCGCGCGTGCGGAGGCGAAGGCTTTGCCGGGTGATCGGCTGCGCGTGATGGGCCTCGCGCTCCTCGGGATCACCTTGAATCAGACGTTCTTCATCGCCGGTCTTGCGCGGACGTCGTCCTCGAACGCGGCGCTCCTCGCGGCGACGATCCCCGTGATCACGGCGGCGCTGGCATGGCTCTTCGAGCGAGCGCGGCTCCGTGTGGCGACCTGGCTCGGCTTCTTCGTCTCGTTCGTGGGGGTGGCGATCCTCGTGGGCGCCGACCGGGTGCGCGAGGCGCGTGGCGACCTGGGGGCCATGCTGATCGTTGCAAACTGCATCTGCTTTGCGGCGTACCTCGTGCTTGGTCGTGAGCTCACGCGGCGCGTGGGCTCGCTCGTCGTGACCGCGCGGTGCTTCGCCTGGGGCTCGCTCTTCGCGGCCCCGTTCGCACTCCCAGCGCTCTTGGCGGACGTTCCGCATTGGAGCCCTCGCGGTGTGCTGCTCGTCGCGTACATGGTCCTCGTGCCCACGACGCTCACGTATTTCTTGAACGCGTGGGCGCTCATGCGCACGGCCGCGAGCACGGTGACGGCGGGCATTTACGCCCAGCCGGTCCTCGCGGCGCTCTTGGCGTGGCTGCAACTCGGCGTCGCACCGGAGCGGCGCTTCTTCGCGGCGATGCCCTTCCTGTTCCTCGGGCTGGGTCTCGTGCTTTGGGCCGAGGGCCGCGGTGCGGACGGCAAGGAGCGCACGCGATGACCTCGTCTGTCTAGCGGGCCACCAAGCGGAAGAGCGCAGCGCCGAGCGCGATCGCGATCGCGTCGAAGACGGCGACGAGCGCGAAGCCACCGACCCAGAGCTCCGGCGGCGTGTGAAGAAGCACGTCGCGCGTGGTCGCCATGGCGCCGAGGGCCATCGGAGCGAGGAGCGGCAAGAGCACGACGGCGAGGAGGAGATCGCGCGCCTTGGTCTCGACCGTGAGGAGGCCGAAGAGCGTCCCGAGCGCCGCGAAGCCCACGAAGGCCAGCATGAGCAGCAGCGTCGCGCGGGCGAGCGCGTCGTCGAGCGGCACATGGAGGAAGAGGGCCGTGACGCTCACCCCCACGAGGCCCACGGGCACGAGCATCGCGAAGAGCGCCGCGGTCTTGGCGACGAAGATGCCGAGGGCGTCGCCCGCAAGGAGCTTCGTCGTCGTCCACGCGCGGTTCTCGCGCTCGCGATGCCAGAAGCGCGCGAAGGCGAAGACCGCGGAGAAGATCTGAGAGGTCCAAAGCGTGCCCGCTGCGGCCACTGCGGGGCTCGACGTCGCGCCGCCGAACGCCGCCGCGGCGACGAGGGCCACGAGTAGGCCAAACAGCGCGGCCGTGACCGTCACCTCGCGCGAACGCGCCTCGATGCGGAGGTCCTTCGCGAGGACCGCCTTCGCCGTGCGCGCGAGGTTGGCGTGCGTGCTCATGAAGCTCGCGGTATACCAAAGCATGACCCGCGATGAGGCGATCGCCATCCTCACGAGTTCCGCTGGCCTCGACGAGACCCTTCGCGTGCACCGGCTCGCGCGCGCCGTCGACGCCACCGAGCGGGCGCTGCGGGAAGAGCGCATCTCGCGCTCCGAGGCCGAAGACCTCGTGGACCACGTGGCGGGCATTGCGGAGCGGCTCTTCGAGGGCTCGCGCGGCACCTTCGAGGTCGTCTACGGGCGCCGCCTGCGCCGCGTGATCTCCGAAGTGTTCGGCGAAGGCGACTAGCGAGCAGGGGCATGAAGAAAGGCTCATCGCCCCGAGTCGTCGGCCGTGGTCTTGGAAAGCCTCCCACTCTGCCTGCGTCCTCCCCCCGTCGCTTTGGGTCGTTCGCTCTCGTTTCGGCAGGCTGCTAGCGCTCGCCGGGCCCCTCGCCCTCACACGGCGCGACCGTTCCCTCGAGGCCCGCGAGGTGGGCGAGCGTCACGGGGTGGTACGGGGGGCGTGGTGTGAAGGGCAGCTCGGCTGCGCCACCGTGCCGCTCGAGGAGCTCGGCGCATGCGGCGAGGCAGCTCTTTCCCTGGCAGAACCCGGTGCCGAAGCCGCTGTAGCGCTTGAGGGACTCGATGTCGCGATGCCCGCGCTCGATGGCCTCCAGGAGCTCGTGCTCGGTCACGTCTTCGCAGCGGCAAACGAGCGTCTTCCCCATGGCGATGGCCTGTATCTTACATGCAACCGCGGGCGCGGCGGATCATTCCTCGCCCGTGTACTCGCAGCGCGACTCGCAGGTCTCGTGCACGACGATCTTCGTGAGGCCTGGGAACGACGGCTTCAGCCGCTCCCAAATGAAGGCCGCGATGATCTCGCTCGTGGGGTTCTCCAGACCTGGAACTTCGTTCAGGTAGCGGTGGTCGAGCGTGTCGTGGAGCGCGCGCCACGCGTCTTCGACCTCGGCGAAGTCGCACACCCACCCGGACTCCGGGTCGACGGCGCCGCCGACGACGACCTCGACCTTGTACGAATGCCCGTGCAAACGCGAGCATTTATGGCCCTCGGGGACCTTCGGCAGCCGGTGCGCCGCCTCGAAGCGGAAGTCTTGAATGATGCGCGCGCGCATGGTCCCCGCATAGCGTGGGAGGCCCTCGGCTGCGAGGGCTTCGCGCGCGAGTCCGACGAAGGCTGCATCGGAACGTTGCGGCCGCGCGCGCGTTGGTGTACCCCCGTGCGTCCCGAGACGTACCATGTACCTCCACATTTCGAAGAAGTCCCGCAAGCCTTCCCGCAACCGTTGCGCTCGCTACAAGGCGAAGCAGAAGGCGAAAGACCGCGCCCGCCGTGCGCGCGTCTACCAGACCGCCTGATCGCACCCGCGGGAAACCGCGTCTCGCCACGCCGCGCGCCGAGGTCTTTCGAGACCGGGCGCGCGTTGGTGTTTTTGGGGTCCGCGCGCGCGTGACCCGTGCTGGTCTCGCCCTCACCTCTGGAGGCTCTTCATGCGCGCACGGTTCTTCCGCACCATTGGCGAAATCCGCGTTCCCAAGTTCGTCTACGAGCCCGGCGCTCTGCGCGAGAGCCTCGAAGCCGGCAAGATGTCGATGACCGTCGCCGTGATCGAGCGCAACGACGGCGCGATCGTCCTCGTCGACAGCGGCTACTCGGAGGCGGTCTGCGCGAACCCCATCGGCGCTCTCGGGTGGTTTCGTTCGCTCTCGGCGCTCGGCATGGACAGCACCGCCGACGACGCCATCGTGCGCCAGCTCGAGGAGCTCGGCTACGACCCGCGCAAGGTGACGCATGTCATCGCGACGCACATGCACCTCGATCACATCGGCGGCGTGTGCGACTTCCCGAACGCGGAGCTCATCGCCTCGCGCGACGAGTTCTCGGCGTTTCTCTCGATCCCGCGGAGCCCCGGCTACCGCCAGGAGGACCTCGTCGCCTCGGGCCGCATCCGCATCGTCGATTTGAAGGAAGAGGGCCGCTACGGATTCCCGGCGAGCCTCGACCTTTTCGGCGATGGCGAGGTCGTGCTCCTCGACGCGCGAGGCCACACGCAGGGCTCGGTGGCGGTCGCGATCGACGACGGCAAGCGGCCTTACATCCATATTGGGGATGCCGCGTACCAGTCATGGGAATACGGGTTGGCTCCCTCGGGTCCCTCGCGCCTGGCGTCGCTCACCGTCTGGGACAAGGCGAAGCTCTACGACACCTACCGCGTGCTGCGTGAAGCCGAGAACCACGAGCGCCGACCTGTCCTCGTGCCGTCGCACGACGTCGGCGTGTACGAGACGCTGCCCAAGTCCGCCGAAGGCTGAGCGCGGTCGAGGCCGCGGCGCAAGCGCTCAGAGGCGCGCGAGGAAGCGGCGGAGCGCGCGGCGATCGATCGGCGCCGCGGGGGCTTCGACCTGCACGAGGAGCGCGAGGGGCTCGGTCTGGCGGCGCACCGCGAGGCGCACCGAGGCGAACGTGGCCTGAGACGCGTCGAACACGGCGACCACGGTGCCCTCGG
>CAIOHM010000126.1 GCA_903858055.1 uncultured delta proteobacterium | reverse complement strand
CGCCCTTGACGTCGTCGAGCGCCGAATGAAAGCGACGGACCTTGCCGAGGCGCTCGCGTGCGCGGTTCGCGAAGCGGTGAGCCTCGTCGCGGAGATGACCGAGGAAGCCGAGCGCGGCCGCGTGGGCGCGTAGCTCGATGGGGTTCTTCTGTCCGGGGAGGTAGAGGCGGTCGACCACGCGGTCGCCCGAGGTGAGCTCGCGCTCTTTGGCGAGGCCGACGATCGGCAAATCGTGAAGGCCCAAGTCGCGCGCGGCGGCGACGGCGACGCCGACTTGTCCCCTCCCGCCGTCCACTACGAAGAGGTCCGGCAGCTCCCAGCTCGTGCCCTCGTCGATCGCCTCGCGCGCCGTGCGGCCCCGACGGAAGCGCCGCGAGAGCACCTCGTACATGGCACCGTAATCGTCGCCGCCGCGTCGCTCCGCCACGTCGTCGCGCACGTGGAAGCTGCGGTAGCGGCTCTTGTCGGGGGCGCCGTCGAGGAACGCGACGATCGCGCCCACGGTGTCGCCGCCGCCAAGGTGGGAGATGTCGCAGCACTCGACACGACGCGGGAGCGCGGGGAGTCGCAGCAGGTCCCGGAGCTTGATCAGGCGCGCTTCCAAATCGTCGTTCGCCCTGCGTTTTTCGGCGAACGCGTGCGTCGCGTTCTCGTTCGCGAGGCGCAGGAGCTCGACCCGTGTGCCGCGCTTGGGTACGATCAACGCGACCTTGCGTCCTGCCGCGCGGCGCAGCTCGGCCTCGAGGGAGGCCCTCCCTTCCGGTTCGACCGGCAGCACGATCTCGCCCGGGATCGGCACGCGCGGCCGTGGGTCGTGTGCGCGCGCGTCGGCCTCGAGCTGCGGCGCTCCGGTCTCTTCGGCGTCGTCGCGCTCGTCCTCGCGATCGGCGCCGAGGTAGGCCTGCACGAGGTACGCTGCAACGAGCGCCTCGTCGTCGACGATTGCTTGCACGCCCGGCACCGTGCGCACGTCCACGAGGCGACCCGTGCGCACGCGGAGGTGTGCGAGCTCGACGCGCTCGCCGTCGCGATGCAAGCCGATGACGTCGCGATCCACGGCGTCTTCGCTGACGATCCGTTGCTCTTCTTGCACGCGATCGATCGCGCGGAGCTGATCGCGGTAGACCGCCGCGAGCTCGTACCGGAAGGACGTCGCGGCCTCGCGCATGCGCGTCTGCACCGTGGCGCGCAGCTCGTCGTGGCGGCTCCCGAGGAAGAGCGCGACGAGCTCCACCTGCGACGCGTACCAGCGCGGGTCGACGGCGAGCACGCACGGCGCGGGGCAGCGCTTGATCTGGTGCTGCAGGCAGGGGCGCTGGCGGTTGGCGAAGTCCGTGTCCGCGCAGGTGCGGAGCTGGAAGTGCTTGTTGACGACGTGGAGCGTGCGGCGCGCGGCGGTGGCGGAGTCGAAGGGACCGAAGACTTGGCCGGGCGAGCCGTCGTCGCGGCGAATGACGACGAGGCGCGGCCACGGGTGCGAGGCGGTGAGCTTCAGCGAGAGGTAGGTCTTGTCGTCGCGCAGCTTCACGTTGAAGCGCGGTCGGTGCTGCTTGATGAGCTCGTTCTCGAGGATCAGCGCCTCTTTTTCGGACCCCACGACGATGGTCTCGAGGTCCGCGATGAGCTCGGGAAGGAGAGGCACGAAGAAGCGACCGTCGCCGCCGTGTGCTGCGAAGTAGCTCCTCACGCGGCTGCGCAGGCTCTTGGCTTTGCCCACGTAGAGGACGCGCGTCGAAGCGTCGCGAAAGAGGTACACGCCCGGCTCGCGCGGGAGCGTCTCGAGCTTCTGGCGCACGAGCTCGGGCAGGAGGCTCATGGCGTGAAGGTCGCTCCGCGGAAGACGACCGTGCGCTCGCTCTTGGCGAAGTCGCGCACGAAGAGCCCGAGCACGGACCCGAAGAGGGTCTCGCCGCCGGTCTGCTTGGGCGACGTGCCCGTGACCCAGCGGCGCAGGTGCTCGATCATCTCCGGGTCGGCGGGGTTCACGTCGGCGCGCACGGAGACGAAGTAGCTGCGGCCGCTGACGAGGGCGGCGCGGAGCGGTACCGCGAAATCCTTGAGCTCGGCGCACTGGCGCGCCACGCCGTCGACCGCCAGGAAGGCGAGGTTGCGTGCGTCGCCTGGTGCCTCGACCTGCACGCGGAAGACCTCGTCCCACAGATCGAAGCGCACGCGGCACGTGCGCGCCGAGGCGGCCACCACGCGCCCGTCGCTCTCGTCGTGGAGCGCGACGCGGAGCGTGAGCGTGTGGAGCAAGCCGTTGGCGAGGCGCTCGCCCACGGGTGCGGCGACGAGATCGCGCAGAGGCACGGTGACGCGCACCGCCTTCTCGGTGACGACGCTCGAGAGCGGACGCTTCGACCAGCGCGTGGGAGGCGGACCGTCTTCGGCGTGAGCCAGCGGCGAGGCCGCGAGGGCCGCGAGGAGCACGCTTCGCGCGAGCGGACGGGAGCGGCTCATGGGCGCAGCTCCGTCGGGAAGAGGCCGAGCCAGTTCGAGAGGCCGAAGCCGAAGACGCCGACGTTCGTCACCACGCGGACGCCGGCGTCGAAGGTCAAGTCGATGGGGAGCGTGCGATCGCGGCGCGGCGCCGATCGTGCGAGCAGCTGCGACGGGTCGTCGAGGTAGTACACGCCCGCGCCCAGGTAGAGGTCGACGGTCTCGACGCTCGAACCGCCGCGGTAAACCCTGAACGTGTAGTCTGCACCCACCTTCGCCGCCACCGTGCCCCAGCGACGGTCGACGATGCGCGTGCCGAGCAAGTTCGGGGACGAGCGCTGATCGACCGTGAGGCCGAGGATGCGGTCGGGGAGCAGGTCACTCAGGTCGCTCACGTAGAAGCGCTCGAGCAGCGGCGCGGATCCGGTGAGCACGCCGCCTTGTACGTCGAGGCGGAGCGCGTCGCCGCGCCAGGGCATCGAGAACCAGCGCGAGACGCGCCCTTCCACCTTCGCGTAGGGGTAGTCGCTTCCCGTCGCGGTGGCGGCGACGTCGGCGCCGACGCGCGCGAGGATGCCGCGGCTCGGGGCGACGGGCATGTCGCGGCTGTCGTAGACCGCGCTGGCCCCGAGTACGCCGAGGGTGCTCGCGCGTCGCAGCAGGTGAAGATCGATCGGGGTGCGCTCGCCCTCGAGGACCTCGCTCGCGAAGGTCGGGCCCTTGGGGGCGTCGAGGCGCTCGATGCGGTAAGAAGCCTGCACGGTCCAGTCGGCGTCGAGGCGCGATGCCGCGGCGAGGGATCCGCCGATGCGCCCGTAGTCGTAGACGGCGCGCTCGACGGCGAGCGTCCCCGTTGGCGAGGATATTTGCACGCCTTCACGCCCGAAGGCCTCTTGGTGCTTCGCGGTCACGAAGCTCGCCTCGAGGTCGAGGCCCGTCGCGAGGAGCCCGCGCTCACCGAAGCGAAGACGGAGCGCGTGCTGATCGTGCGCGACCGCCGCCGCGGCGCCGAAGAGCACGCCCGTGCCCCCGAGGTTGCTCTCGACGAGCTCGAGCCCCGCGAACGGGCCGAGCGGCGATGCACGACCGTCTGCGCCCTCGCGCGCACCGACGCCGGCGACGAGGCTCTCGATGACGAGCGTGTTGCGCTCGCGGACGACGACGACGAGCACGACTCGCCCACGCCGCGAGCCGCGCCGCAGCGAGAGTTCGACGTCGCGAAAGTACCCGGTGGCGAGGAGGCGGTAGCGCGCGCGCAGGAGGCGCCGGTCTTCCGGGTCGAGGCGGTCGCCGGGGGCCCAGGGGAGGAGCGCCGAGATGACCCGCGAGAGCGTGCGCTCGTTGCCGCGAATCTCCACGCCTTCGAGCGTGTACACGGTCTTCTCGGCGGGGCCTTCGCTGGTCTCGGGGGCCTCGCGCGTTACGGCCGTCGTGGCCTCGACCTCGGCCTCGCGCGACCCTGCGTCGTCGTCGCTCACCGCACCTTCGCCCGCGCGAGCGAGCGCCCGTGCTGCGAAGAGCATGGTCCACGCGGCGATCGAAGCGCGGAGCGTCACGGCTTGGCGTCGGGCTGCGCGTCGGGGTGCGCGCGCTTGAAGGCCGCGAGGTCGGCGCATGCGGCGTCGGCGCGGAGGGCTCGCGGGAACACGGTGAGGTCGACGCCGAAGCGACGCGCGTTGTAGAGCTGGGGCACGAGGAGCACGTCGGCGAGCGTCGGTGCCTCGCCTGCGCAGAACGGGCCCGCCGGCTCCTGGCGTGCGAGCAGCTCTTCGAAGGCCCCGAGGCCGCGCGCGATAACGAGCTTCGCCCACGCGGTCTTGGCAGCTTGATCGCTGCCGAAGAAGTGGTTGAGGACCCAAAGGTTTTGGAGCGGCTGCGTGCCCGCGTTCACGACCTCGGCGAGGGCCCGGACGTGCGCACGCGCGAGCGGGCTCGGCGGCAAGAGCGGCGGCGCAGGGAAGGCCTCCTCGAGCCACTCGAGGATCGCCATCGACTCGACGAGCATGGTGCCGTCGACCTCGAGGGCCGGCACGTAGGCCGACGGGTTTCGCGCGCGGTGCTCCTCGCTGCGCTGCTGGCCTTCGAGCAGGTTGACGGGCGCGTGGTCGAAGGCGAGGCCCTTGAGCTCGAGCGCAATGCGCACGCGGTAGGCCGAAGACGAGCGCCAGTAGCCGTGAAGAACGAGATGGGGCCGCACGGTGCGGAGCCTAGCAGAGACTCGACGGACGCGCGCAGACCCGCAGCGGCCCCGGGCGAGGAGCGATGGGGGAGGAGCGGAGAGCCCCCCACCCGGGGCGACACTGCGTGGAGCAAAGGCAAGTCAAGCAAAGCGGTGGCAAACGCCACGCGGAACAAAAAGGGCGCAGCGGCCCCGTGTGCTCAGCTCTGCTTGAGCTTGTTCGTGATCTCGTCGAGGGACTTCGCGGTCTCCGCGAGGGCCTTCGCGGTCGACTCGAGGGCAACCTTGCCCGAGGAGAGGCCGACGGAAGCCCAGGCAATGCCCACGTCCTTGAGCTTGTTGACGAGCGTCTCGGCTGCGCCACTGGCCTTCGGTGCAGGAGCAGCGGCCTCGACGGCAGGAGCGGCGGGGGCGACTTCGGCGGCGACGGTGTTCTCGGACATGGTATTACCTCTTCAATATTGTTTATAGGTTATGGATTAGGCTTCTTCAGACGATGAGCTCGTCGCGCAAGCAGTGCAGGCAAAAAGACGCTCGGTGGTAGGCTCCGAGCCGATGACGAGTTGGGCGGTGGACCCCCTCGGAAGATCACATTGGCAGCGCGCGCAGGAGGCGGGCTTCGAGAGCGTGACCGCCTGGAACGCGACGGCGTGCTCGAGCGGATCGGTGAGCACCTTCTTCTTGATGCGCTCACGCTCCACCTCGAGCTGCTTCACCGCCGACAGGAGCTGGTTCTCGACGTTGACCGTGGCGCGGTCTGCGGCGGCGACGGCGTCTTCGAGGATGGCGCGCACCAGGTTCGAGACCGGCACGCGGAGGTTCCCGGCGAAGCGCTTCAGTTCCCGCTCGAGCACCGCAGGGACCCGCGTGTGGAGGACGCGCTCCTTGCGCTCTTCGGAACCCGGCCGCGAGGGCGCTTGGGGCTCCTCGGCGCTGGTCTCGCTCTCCACGTCATTGGCTTGGCTCGGGTCTGCGTGTGTCACACCGTGTTACGTAGCACCGCCGTATCACGCGTCAACCCAAAAAACGACGTTACCGTGATTTCATGTGGATAAATACGTGTGTCACGCGTGTTTCTCGTGTGTCACGGTGCGGCGCTTTTCCGCCTTCGCGGGGCCCGTTTGGCGGCGGAGTGTGTCACGCCAGGCGCGCGCAGCGGCGTCGATCTCGGCCGAGACGAGCATCGTGAGGGCGCTCAGCCAGATCCAAATGAGCAAGAGCACCACGCTCGCGAGGCTCCCATAGAAGACCGAGTACTTGCCGAGCGCCGCAACGTAGCGGCCGAACGCGAGCGACGAGAGGCACCAGAGCGCGGAGCCCAAGAAGGAAGCTCGCCATCGCGTGGCATACGACAGCGCGACGCGGTGCGCTCCGGCGAGGAAGAGGCCCACCAGCAGGAAGGCCGACAGGAGGGCGCTCGACTTGAAGACGAGGCTCTCGGCGAGGTCGGCGAGCTGACGCAAGAGCCCGAACGGCGAGGAGCTCGCGCGGCCGACGAAGAACGCCGCGAGCGGCCCGGCGCCCGCGCTGACGAACACGAAGACGAGCGCGCGCACGCGCACGTTCCACCAGGGGAGGGCGGCGGCGCCGTGAATCGCACGGAGCGCGGCGATGAGCGTGTGCAGGCCCGCGGAGGCCGACCACACGAACGCGACCACGCTGGCCGGGGCCAGGGCGCGGCCGGTCTCGTCGAGGAGGGCGAACTGCGCGTCGACGAGCTCGCCCGCACCGCCTGGCGCGAGGCGCACGAGCGCGGCGATCGCGTGCTGCCGCAGCTCGGGCCCTGCGTAGTGCACGAGCGCCCAACCGCCGAAGGCGAACAGCGGGAGCAGGCTCAAGAAGAGATCGAACGCGAGGCTCCCGGCGCGCTCCACGGTGCGGTGCGCCTCCATGCGACGAAGCACCTCCGCGGCGAACCCGATCGGTCCGCGACGCGGCGGCTTCCACGCGAGCGGGGGCGGCGTGCGGAGCGTGGGCACTTCAGCGGAAGGTGGTCTCGACGTTGCTCGCCGCGTCGACGAGCTCTTTCGAAGCCTGCACGAACTTGATCATCGTGGGCATGTGGCCCTTGGTGAGCCGCAGCTTGCCCTGCATCATGGCCTTCGTGGGATCGACCTCACGCTGCATGACGCTCTTCCAGCGCGGGTAATCGCTCACGATCACGAACGCGGCGCTCTCCGACTCGGTCGCGTTCACGAGCGCGGCGTTGCGGCACTCGCCCTGATGCACGTCGAGCATCATCGCCATGTCGTGCGCGATGCCGAGCGCCTCGTCGGCCTTCACCACCATCGCCACGACGCCGTGGGTCCACTCGCGGCCTGCCTTTCGGTAGCCCTCGCTCGCGTTGATGGCGTCTTTGTACGCAGAAACCCATTCGGGGGAGGGGAAGAGGTGGCCCATGGTGTGCCCGTGGTCTGGGGGTGGGTTCGGCGTACGGCTCGTGCTTCGAGCGCGGCCGACGCGGGGAATTGCGCCCCTGCTAGCGCCCATGGGTCGGGGGTGCAACGTTGGCCGCCGGCGCGGGTCGCGGTCGCACTCGGGCGCGCAGCCTGCTAGGGCGGCCGCACGATGACGGGGTCTTCGGCGGGTACGCCGCACGTTTACGCGAAGGGTGATGCACGGCTCGACGAGCTCCTCGAGCTCCTTTCGTTCGCAGCGAAACCCATGCCGCTCGTGCGCCTCCTCGACGATCTGCCGCGT
>CAIOHM010000125.1 GCA_903858055.1 uncultured delta proteobacterium | reverse complement strand
TGCTGCAAGGGCCCGCCGTTGCCGTCTCGCCGAGGCGCACCCCACGCCCGCCCGCTGCGCCGTTCGCGCCCCGAGCCCCGGCGCCGCCCGCGCCGCCGCTGCCGCTCCGAAGCTCCGTGTCCGTGAGGGCCACGTCGCCTCCGCGTACGACGAGCGCCACGCTGCTCCCGCCGCCGCGGCCGCCCGCTCCGCCTGCGCCGCCGCAGCCCCCGCTCGCGCCCGAGGGAGCGCCGTCGCGCGCGAGAGCCGTCCCGCCGCCGCCCCCCCCTTGGCCCGGAGCTCCGTCGTTTCCCTGGCGTCCGTGCGCCGCGACGAAGGACAGCGCATCGAGCTCGTCGCTCGCGTCGCCGGCGAGGGGAGCCGTGTGGCCATCGGGTCCGCGCCCGCCCGCGGAGCAATCGCGCGAGGTTACGTCATCGCCGGAGCTCCCAGCGTTCCCGGCGCTGCCACTCGATGTGGCGCCGCTTCCGCCGCGCGTTGCGGTCCCCGAACCGCTGCCGCCGGCGCCGCCTCGCGTGAAGACGTTGGCTCCGCACGAGAGCTCGGGAGCCGTGCCTCCGGTCGTGCCGATGGCCGCGCGACCGTCGAGGCCGACCGCGGCGGCCCCCATGTTCGCATCGCCTGGTGCTCCCGCCGCTGCGTCGCCCGCCACGAGCACCGCTCGTGCGACTTCCGTGCCCGCGCTCGTGCGCGCGTCGACCGCGACGGAGCTCGCGCCGCTCGTCGCTGCGGCGCTCGTGACCTCGATGCGGAGCGATCGCAGGCGGAGCGCGCGCACGTCGAAGCGGTGCGTTTCGCTCGAGACGATGCGGGTCTCGCCGGTTCCCGCCGCCCCCACCGCCCACGGTGCGCTCGAGCCGGGGCAGCCGTAGCCGCCGGTGATCGCGAGCCTACGCGTGGATTCTACATGCACGACGGTCTCGTCGAAGCGCGCCGCGCAGAGGTGGAGTGAGACCTCGTCGCCGCTGGCCATCGCAAGCGCGCGTGCGATCGTTCGAAACGGCGATTCCCTCGTGCCCGTTCCCGTGGCGTCGCTGCCTTGCGGGGCCACGTGAAGCGCGAGCAGCGGGTCGTCGTCGCGCGCCGAGGCACTTGCGTCCACGCGTGCATCGGGCGCGATGCCTGCGTCGCCATCGTCGCTCGGTGCGCTTGCAGGTCCGCCATCACCCGCGGTGACAGCGCCCGCGCAGGGACCGTTCACGCAGCGATCGTCGGGAAACACGGGGCACCCGGCGATCGCCGCGGCGAGCCCGACGACGATCCCGCGCACGGTCACACTAGGACGCGCGCCGCGTACCATCCGTGGTCTCGCGCTTCGTGCGTCGCGAACGCACGGCCTTGGCAGGTCCGCGCGGCGGCGTTGGGGCAAAGGGGGGCTCGGTCACGGCGAGCGAGGCCACCACAGGCTGGCGGCCGAGCTCGAGTACGGCGATTTCCAAGTCGACGATGCGACGAACCAAGGCTTCCCGTGCCTCGACCGTGCTGCCTATCGCCGCCTCGAGGCGGGCCGCGGCCTCGGCGCAGGAGAGCGCTTCGACGGAGAGTTCGTCACGGCGAACGCTTTGCAGGAGGTCGTCGAGGCGCTCGCGAATGTCGTCGAGCGCGCAGCGGACGATGTGAAAACGGGTCGATGTGCCTCGCTCGTCGTCGTCGAACTCGTCGTGCATGGCGAGAGTGTAAGAGAGGGTGCGAAGGTCGGTCTTCTTTTTGGCGAAGGTGGTGTTAAGCCCGTGGAAATGACCTCACGAGAGTCGACGTCCGTTCTCGCGTTTCCGGTGCAAGGTCACGTTCTCGCAGTGGATTCAACGCTTGGTGTTGGCTCCGTGGCGCTCGCCTCGGCGGGGGCCCTGCGCGGGGTGCTTCGGGCGGAGGGCGACGGCAAAGGGAAGCTTCCTCGGCTGGTCTCCTCGCTGCTCGAGGCGCACGGACTCACGCCGCCCGACCTCGGCGCGATCGTCGTGGGCACGGGCCCTGGGCGCTTTACGGGCGTGCGCAGCGCGGTCGCGGTGGCGAAGGGCCTCGCGTGGGGGCTCGGCGTGCCGCTCGCGGTGGTCGGCAGCTTGGAGGCGCTCGCGGCGCAGGGCTCGGGCCAGGGCGACGCGTGGACCGTGCTCGGCGACGGGCCGCGCAACCTCTACCTTTCCTCGGCCGCGCGCGGGGTCGAGGCGACGAGCGTCGAGCTCGCAGCGTTCGTGGAGGCCCGCGTGGGCGAGGGTTCGTCTTCGCTGTGGATCGAAGGCGCGTCGCTCGCGCCGCTTCGTGAAGCGCTTCGCGAAGCAGGGTGCGACGCGACCGTCGTCGAGTACGACCTCGACGCGGCGGGGGCCCTCACGGTCGCGCTCCGTGGTGCGCGCGTCGTCGCGGTCCACGAGGTCGAGCCGACCTACGTGCGCGAGGCCTCCATCACGCCGCCGAAGGTCGCGCCGCCGCTCCTCGCGTTTCGGTGAGGGCACGTTTGCGCTCACGGGCGATCGCGCTGCGGCGATCTTCGCGTTGCGCGCTTCCGGGCACGTCGACGCGAGCGTGGGGACGAGCCCTTCGGTCCAAAAGAGCGGTCGCTGGCCCGCGATTCGCTGGCCGCTGAGCGCACGCGCGAAAAGCGGTCCGACCGCTTTCGCATCTTCATGGACAACGCCCTCCGGCTTCTGGGATTGTCGTGACATGAGCCGCGAGGATCCCCTCATCGTTCCGATCTTGCCGCTTCGCAACAGCGTGGTCTTTCCGGCGAGCGTCGTGCCCATCAACGTGGGCCGGCCTCGGAGCGTGCGCCTCGTCGACGACATCGTGGGGGAAGACAAAGCCGTGCTCGGCATCGTCACCCAGCGCCGCCCAGACATCGACGACCCGCGCTTCGACGAACTGAACG
>CAIOHM010000124.1 GCA_903858055.1 uncultured delta proteobacterium | reverse complement strand
CCGGCGCGGGCGTCATGAAGCGGAAGGCGCGCGGGCTCTCGCTCCGAGCGAGCGCCACGAGACGACCTTCGCCGTCGTCTTCCGCCGCGCGACGCGAGACCTTCGCCGAGGCGCCGATGCCGCGGTCGGCGAGCAAGGCCTCGTCGACACCGAGCACCTGGAGCGCTTTGGCGATCGTTTGCAAATCGCCTTGTGGATCGCGCACGAGCACGACGCGACCATCGCGTGAGACGCCGACGACGAGCTTCGCGCCGCTGCGGAACTTCTTCGTGTCGACGAGCTTGCCCTCGTGCACGACGCGCAGGAGCTCCACCGCGTCGGCGTCGCGCAGCGTGGTGGGGTCGTCGATGATGCGGAGCGCCTCGCCGGGCGCGGCATAGAGCCACGCGCTCTCGCCAGGCTCGCGTGATCGCGGCCGCGTGATGTGCCCCGCGGTGATGAGTCCGAAGGGTCGATCTTCCGCGAGCACGCCGATGCGCACACTCGCCACCGCGCGCGCGTGATCCGCGTCGTCGAGATCACGCGCAGGCTCGACGCCGGTTCCGCTCGCGATTTCCTTGGTCCCCGCACGCATGCGCCACTCGGTGCGCTCGCCATCGATCGCGAGCACCTCGAGACGCGTGAGCGAAGCGTCGCCGAGGAGCCCACCGTCGAAGGTGCCTTGCCACAGCGCGGGCACGAAGCTCGGCGAAGGCTGGGGCCCCGGAGACTTCACCCACGCGAGGCCCTCCGGCGCGCGCGGGCTGCCGCTGCGCGCGAGCAGGTAGAAGAAGTCTTTCGGCGAGCCGTTGACGTAGCGGTCCGGCTGAATCGTCATGGTCGGCGTGAGGAGCTCGGCCTTGAGCTTGCGCGGCTTCAGTGACTCGACGTTCGTGAACGAGAACCCGGTGTGGTGCGGGTTCATGTCGAGGTGCATCGCGTGGCGACAGCCCGCCGCGCGGAGCGCCTTCGCGAGCGTGGTGCCGTTGAGGTCGTCGCCCCAGCCGTAGACGAGGTGCCCCGAGGCGTGGACGCACACGGCCGAGCGCTCGGTCTGCACGCTGGTGCCCGGGAGCGTGTAGCCCCATTGGAAGCGCTTCGTCGGGTTCACGAGGTCGCCGTCCACGAGCGGATCGAGGTTCTGTCGAAACGAGACCACGTGGAGCGGCTCCTCGCACACGCGCCCCATCGCGGGCTCGCAGCCGACCACCGGGAGCTCTTCGATGTCTTTCGGCGTGGCCCAGAAGCCCATGGCCACGCGGCCGTCCGCGAGCACCGCCACGCTCGCCGCGCGCGGCTGTGGCGGCAGGAGCACGCGCTTGTCGACCATCATGCCGTAGAAGCCGTGCTCGGTTTTGAACGCACCGTTGAAGGTCGCACGCACACGCGGGAATACGTTGGGATCACGCGGTATGCGTCCGCTCCCGTGGGCGCCCACGAGCGGCTTCGGGTCTTCGGCGCCGGCCTCCATTGCGAGGTCGAGCTGGCGCATGTCCATGGCGACGAGGAGCACCTTCACGTCGGGGCGCTCGGCGTCGGGTCGTACGTACGACTTCGCAAACGCGCTCGGCGCACCTTCGGTGACGCGCGGGAGCCACGACGGAGAGGCCTCGACCCACTTGCCCTCGCCCGGCTCGGCCTCATTCAAAATAGGGCGGAAATTCGCAGGCGGAAACGCGCCGTCGTCGAGCTTGTCGACGAGCTCGCTCGGCGGCACCACGCGCGGCGGCTTCACGACGACCGGGGTATCGCCTCCCTCGACCTCGGTGCCCTTCTTCACGCCTCGAACGACGTACCCGGCCTGCCGCACTTGGTCGCGGACAGCGAAGGCCTTCTCCTCGAGCCACGCGATGGGACCGGGGCCGATCCACGGAACGGCGCGCACCGTGTCGACCGCCCAGTGCACGAAGCGCTTCGGCAGGTGACGCGCCGGCTGGCGCGAGACGCCGGGGACCACGTCGTTGACCTCGCCCATCGAGAGCGGCACGCGGTAGCGCTCCACGCCCGTGTCGAGCTCGGCGGTGATAACGAGGCTCCGCGCGAGATCGCCATCACCCTCGATCTCGAGCCCGATCTCCTTGGCCGCGCGATCGAGCGTGACGTCGACGCGCCCGAAGCCCGCTCGCGTACCGACCTCTTGCAGGTTGGTGACCGAGGCCTGGAAGCACTCGACGAGGCCGTCGCACTCGTTCTGCACGCCCTCGCCTTCGAGGTCGAGGAGGGTCACGGCCTGCTCTTGTCCGTAGGCCCGCGTGGCGTAGGCCGCGTAGCGTCCGCGCACGACGAGCGCGTGGTCATCGCCGAGCGCCGTGTCCGTGGCGTCGACGGCCTGCGCGATCGACGCGAGCCCGAACGGCCCGAGCCTCACGCGCGCGCGCCAGAGGTCCCGCGGCTCCTCTTTCGCGGCACGCGCGAGGTAGAGCACCGGGCGGCCCGTGAAGAAATCGGCGAGCACACCGGAAGAGGGCTCCCAACGGATCGAGGCGGCGTCGACGAGCGCGCCGGTCTCGTCCTCGAGCGTGGCGGCGAGGGCTTTGACATCGTGCACGGGGCGCAAGGTCACCACGAGCGAGAGCGCGCCGAGCCCCGCGACCGCGGCTCCCACACGACGCCACGGCACCTGGGCCACGAAGGCCCCAAGGCGCGCTCGGCGGGGGTGCGCGTCGCTCGTCGTCACACCCGCGGGCTACGGGAATCGCCGCAGCGGGTCAACGTTTCGACGATGACGCCGAGGCGCGAAAGGTCGCCAAGGTCACGACTTCGCGCTACGCCGAAGCGGCACATGAGCAGCGACGCTCCTCCTCCCGAGACGGGCGAGGCACCGGACGTGGTGCTTCTCCACTCGCCCACGCCTGACGGCGAGGGCGTGCGCGTGCTTCGTGCGCGCGAAGGTCGCCTCGAGGCAGGCGAGGTGCGGCCCATGAAAGAAGGGCAGCCGATCCAATCCGGCGAGCTCGTGACCCTCACGCCACGGAGCGAGAGCCCTGCCGTGTGCGACGTGAAGGTGCAGTACAAGGCGCCGGCCTCTGCGCCCGAGAAGCCCGCCGCGGCGCTCACGCACAAGGGCCCCGCGCTCGTGAACTCGAGCGAGTACCGCGCGCGCTGGGAAGACATCTTCGGGGCACCGAAGACGAGTGGCACGCTGAACTGACGCGGACGGCAGACCGGCCCCTCAGGCACACGAAAGACTTTCGCGCGGGGACAGTGCTCGTGAAATCCGCATGGATTTCGAGCACTTCGGCCCCTTACTCGTTCAGCGCCACTGCAACATTCGGTTGGCGCAGAACAATCTACTTGCACCTACATCGACGCAGAGTACACGGCGCCTCAACACAGGCGGTGCACCCACCTTACCTCCCCCGGGTGCCCATCTTTCGAGGAGCTTTCCTATGCGTCGTTCGATTCTCGTTCTCTCGGTTGCTTCCGTTTCGTTCCTCGCGCTCGGCTGCGGCTCGGCCCCCGAAACCGCCCTCTCGCCGGCGGAGCTCGAGAGCCCCGAGGGCCTGGTGCTCGAAGGCGAGCTCGGCGCGTCGGAGGACGCGGAGCGCTGGGACGCGAAGAACGATCCCGCCACCGTCGATGGCACGTTCATCTACGAAGTCGATCGCCTGCCGCTGACGGGCAGCACCAAGGCCGCGCCGATCCCGGCGGATTACTGGGCAACGTACAAGGACTCGGTCAACGTGCGCTGGGACGGCGAAGCCAGCCTCTCGCCCGCGGAGAAGTGGGAGAAGGCCTTCAACAAGCCCGGCCTCGCGAAGCGCGTGAGCGAGCTCTACGGCATCCGCAAGCAAACGAGCCGCAAGGAGTGCTCGCAGACGAGCGAGTGCGCGGACCTCAAGGACGGCAGCGAGTGCGCCATCGCGCGCGGCGAGACCAAGGGCCGCTGCATCCCGACCTGGTGGGGCGTTTGCCACGGCTGGGCCCCCTACGCGTTCAGCGAGCCGGCGGCGAAGAAGGCCGTCGTGCGCGGCGACGTCACCTTCTACCCCGGTGACCTCGAAGGCCTCATGAGCCTCGCCTACGGCGAGCGCCTCCCGACGAAGTTCCTCAGCACGCGCTGCAACACGAAGGACTCGGCCACGGACGCGAGCGGCCGCGTGATCGCCGGCGAGTGCCGCGACATGAACCCAGGCTCGTTCCACGTGGTCGCGGCGAACATGCTCGGCCTCCGCCAGCAGGGCTTCGTTTACGATCGCACCTGGGACGCCGAGGTCTGGAACCAGCCCGTGCGCGGCTTCGCGATCACGAACCTCAAGGACGGCAAGCTCACCGAGGTCACGAAGGCCGAGGCGATCAAGCTCGCGGGCATCGACGTGGCGTGGAGCGAGCTGCTCGCGAAGACCGAGCTCCTCAAGGACGCGTCGAAGATCGTCGAGTACAAAGCGACGGCCGACGGCGAGCTGCGGTTCGCGACGAGCGGCACCGGTGACGCGGACCTCTACGTGAGCGTCAACGGCGAGCCTTCGAAGACGGCGTTCACGTGCAAGAGCGACGGCGGCAGCTCGGTCGAGCTCTGCAAGGTCACCGTGAAGAACGGCGACACGGTGAAGGCGCTCGTCCTCGGCTACGCCGACAAGAGCGAAGCCAACGTGCGGCTCGGCCTCGTCAAGACGAATGCAGACTACACGTTCAACACGACGGCGGCCCGCTTCTTCCACGTGAAGATGGACTTCCGCTACATCGTCGAGGCCAACACGGCGCGCGAGTCGCGCATCGACCAAGCCGACCGCTTCACCCAGACCGACAAGCTCGAATACATCCTCGAGGCGGACGCCGCGGGCAAGATCGTCGGCGGCGAGTGGATCGGCCCCTCGCTCACCTCGCACCCGGACTTCGTGTGGTGGCCCTCGGGCAAGCCGACGACCGCGGTCGCCGAAGGCAACATCGCCTACGCGGACCTCAAGGCGCTCAACGACGAGAGCGCGGGCGTCACGAGCGGCGGCACGACTCCGGCCCCTGCGCCGACGCCCGTCACCACCGTGCTCGCCACCAACGCCTCCGTCCCGACGGCCGGCCTCAGCTACACGGTCGGCGTGAAGGGCGGCGAGAAGCTCCGCGTCGAGATGGCGACCACCGCGGGCAGCGCGAACGTGTACGTGCGCATCGGCCGCGCCCCGACGACCACCTCGTTCACCTGCAAGGGCACCGCGGTGGCAGGCTCGACCAACCTCAAGGCCTGCGAACTCGTCGCTCCGGCCGCGGGTGGCAGCTACTACGTGAAGGTCGTCCGCAGCGCGACCACCACCAAGGTCGACGTGAAGAGCATCGTGACCCCGAAGATCTGACCATCTGCGCAGCCCGCGAATGCGGCGCTCTCGAGCACGAGGGCGCCGTCTCTTTTTCGAGACGCGTCGCGGGCGAACACCCCGCGCGGTTGACATGCGCCGCGGACGCGGTAGGACTGCCGCTTCCTGAATCTGAGGATTCGGTGAGGTAGCCAAGTGGTTAGGCAACGGTTTGCAAAACCGT